>JAZNXQ010000311.1:0-8723 GCA_045593945.1 Lachnospiraceae bacterium
CCTCCGACTTTCTCTAACGACAAAATCCCCATAATTTTTCACACAATATATCTCAACATTGTTTTTATTTTCTGCCACCCATCACATCAGCCTGCTCTACAGGCACTGCCGTCTGCCATATACTACCGGTTTGGGGCGGATAATAAAAAAACACTGCCAACCGATATGATTGGCAGTGTGAAAAATTATGAGAATTAATTATCTCTGTACACGTCCTGAGCCGTCTCCACCTACAAGGTTGTCTACGTCTGCTCTGGAAACTAAGTTGAAGTCTCCGGGGATTGTGTGCTTAAGAGCTGAAGCTGCAACACCATACTCTAAAGCATCCTTGAAGTTCTTGTTATCAAGGAAACCACAGATAACACCTGCTGCGAATGAATCGCCGCCACCTACACGGTCAACGATAGGTGCAATTCTGTACTCTCTTGAATGATAGAATTCCTTTGTATCTCTGCTGTAGATGCAAGCTGACCAGCCGTTGTCTGAAGCTGAGTGGCTTACACGAAGTGAGCTGATTACATATTCAAAATTAAACTTGTCCACCATCTGCTTGAAGATATCCTGGTAACCTGCAAGCTCAAGATCACCACTTGTAACATCTGTATTACCGGGTTTGAAGCCGAGAACCTTCTCTGCGTCCTCTTCGTTACCGATACATACATCTACGTACTGCATAAGGTTTGACATAACCTTCTGAGCCTTCTCAGATGACCATAATTTCTTACGGAAGTTAAGGTCTACAGAAACCTTAACACCTGCCTTCTTAGCTGCCTTACAAGCGATCTCTGTAAGCTCTGCTGCAGCATCTGAAACAGCGGGAGTAATTCCTGTAAAGTGGAACCAGTCTGCGCCTTCAAAAATCTTATCAAAATCAAAATCTGCAGCAACTGCTGTAGAAATTGAAGAATGAGCTCTGTCATATACAACGTTAGAAGCTCTCATTGCAGCGCCTGTCTCAAGGAAGTAGATACCAAGTCTCTCGCCACCCTTAGCGATGTTCTTTGTCTCAACATTCATTTTACGAAGAGCTGCTACTGCACACTCACCGATAGGATTGTTCGGAACCTTTGTTACGAACTCAGCATCATGACCATAGTTAGCCAATGAAACTGCTACGTTAGCCTCACCACCGCCGTAGCATACGTCAAATTCGTCTGCCTGGATAAATTTCTCGTTACCGGGTGTTGAAAGTCTAAGCATGATTTCACCCATTGTTACTACTTTTGCCATTGTAATTCCTCCATTAAATTAGTTATATTGTCATTTAAAAATTATTTCTGTACAAGATGTAATGCAAATCCTCCAAACTCGCCCTTGAAGTAGATAGCCTTCATGTTGCCCTTAGCATCATACTTAGCTGTATCCTGATCGAACTCAAAGCCTCTCTTCTCAAGGTGATAAATAGCTCTCTGGATATAGTTTGTCTGAACTGCGATATGTCCGTTGCTTCCAAGGTAAGGTTTCTTCATAACTTCAAAGCCTGTACCTGCAAAGATTGAGCTTCCTCCAACCTTCTTTTCAAAACCGAACATCTTATTAAGTGATGTAGCAATGTCATCTGCATCGTTCTCATCCTTAGCATTGATACCGATGTGCTTCATCTCAAAGCCGAGCATTGTCTCTACAGCTTCTCTTGTAAGCTTAACGATACCGTCGAAGTTACCTTCTGTAATCATGTTCTTGTTAACCATCCAGCTTCCGCCGCATGCGATAATCTTGTTGAAATCAAGATAAGATGTAACGTTAGCTGCATTAATTCCGCCTGTAGGCATGAATTTCATATTTGTATACGGTGCTGCCATTGACTTAATCATGTTAAGACCGCCTGCTGCTTCTGCAGGGAAGAACTTAACAACCTCAAGGCCAAGCTCGATAGCCTGCTCTACATCGCTGGGATTAGCACATCCGGGAGTAATCGGAATACCTTTCTCAACACAGTAAGCAACAACCTTAGGATTAAGACCCGGGCTTACAATAAACTTAGCACCTGCATTAACTGCGCGGTCAACCTGCTCAGTTGTAAGAACTGTACCTGCGCCTACTAAAAGCTCAGGGAACTCGCTTGCCATAATACGGATAGATTCCTCAGCCGCTGCTGTACGGAATGTTACCTCTGCACAAGGAAGTCCGCCGTCAATCAATGCCTTAGCAAGGGGCTTAGCGTCCTTAACATCATCAAGAGCAATTACCGGAACAATACCAATTTTACTGATTTCTTCCAAAACCTTATTCATATCTGCATAATCTCCTTTTCTTTAGGAAACCCTACCTCGTGTTTCCAAAAAATTTTGCTGTATATAATTATAGTAATTCCTCGAATTTTTGTCAATGTCTTTTTAGCAGGTTTATCTTGTTATTTTTGTAAGCGCTTACAGTTTTGGGTATTTTTATGTCAAAAAGCCATTTTCCCCATATTTCAATATGTTTTTTTAAATATTTTTCAAAAAATGTATTGTTATTTTTTTTAAATCATTGTATAATAGCAACATAGTTTGTAAGCACTTACACAAATTTACGCTGTTATTTTTTTCATGGAGGTGTTGCTTCATATGAATATATACAACGTTTCCGAAAAAGCAGGTGTTTCTATAGCAACGGTTTCACGTGTTCTTAACGGCAACACCAACGTAAGCGACAAAACCCGTAAGAAGGTTCTTGATGTAATTGAAGAGTTCGGATATACTCCCAATGTTTTTGCAAGAGGCCTCGGACTCAACACCATGAAGACCATCGGCATTATGTGTACTGATTCTTCCGACCTCTATCTTGCGAATGCAGTATATTATACAGAACGTGCGCTCCGTAATCACGGCTACGATTCGATTTTATGCTGTACGGGTAACAGCCTTGAATATAAGAAGAAGTCCTTAAGCCTTCTCCTTTCCAAACGTGTAGATGCAATTATTATAACAGGTTCCAAGTTCCTTGAGACCAAAGCTTCCGATAACACTTATCTTATCGAAGCTGCCAAGGAGGTTCCGCTTGTACTTATTAACGGTTATCTCGACGCACCCAATATCTACTGTACTTTATGCGATGATTTTAACGCCATAAGCGAAGTAACGACACGACTTATTGAGCAGGGCCGTCGTAATATCCTCTACCTTTATACGAGTACTTCCTACAGCGGTCTTCAGAAAAAGGACGGTTACCTGTACGCCTTAAGTAAGCATGACATTCCGGTTAATTCCGAATATATATACGAATGTCCCAAGAATATATATGATGCAAAGGAACTTCTCTCTTCTCTTTATGAGAAAGGTTTACGTTTCGATGCAGTAGTAACCTCCGATGATGCACTCGCAGCCGGTGCTCTTAAGTTTTCACTGGCAAACAAACTTAAGGTTCCGGAAGATATAAGTATTGTCGGCTATAACAATTCAATTCTGGCAACATGCTCAGAGCCTGAGCTCACCTCAATTGATACCAAGGTTGAAGCGCTTTGTATTTCGGCAGTCAATACACTCATGCAGGTTTTTGACAACACCAATGCGCCTAAGCGTACCACTATTTCAGCTGAGATAATTTATCGTAATACGATGATAAAATAATTTTCAAAAGGAGACACTCTATAATGAAAGCATTTATGGATCAGGATTTCTTACTTTCAAATGATACTGCCAAGAAGCTTTATCATGATTTCGCAGCTAAGATGCCGATTATCGACTATCACTGCCATATCAATCCCAAGGAAATTGCACTTGACCGTAAGTTTGATAATATCACACAGGTTTGGCTCGGCGGCGACCACTACAAGTGGCGTCAGATGAGAAGCAACGGTGTTGATGAATATTATATAACAGGCGGCGCTTCAGACCGCGAGAAATTCCAGAAATGGGCCGAGACACTCCCCAAGGCAATCGGTAATCCTTTATATCATTGGAGCCACCTTGAACTTCAGAGATATTTCGATTTCCACAAGCCGCTTAATGCGGATACCGCAGAAGAAGCATGGCAGGTATGTAACGCCAAGCTTGCACAGGCTGATATGTCAGTTCGTAATCTTATCCGTCGTTCCAACGTAACTGTTATCTGTACAACAGATGACCCGATTGACACACTTGAATGGCATGATGCAATCGCTAAGGATGATACTTTTGAAGTAAAGGTACTCCCCGCTTGGCGTCCTGACAAGGCCATGAATATCGAAAAACCGGATTTCACAGATTATATTGCTAAGCTTGCTAATGTAAGCGGCGTTGCAATTACAAGTTTTGAAGATCTTAAGAAAGCACTCAGAGTACGCCTTGACTACTTTGCATCCAAGGGATGCTGTGTATCAGACCACGCTCTTAACTATGTTATGTACGCTCCCGCTTCTGCCGAAGAGATTGAAGCAATCTTTGCAAAACGTCTTGCAGGCGGTACAGTAACAGAACAGGAAGAATTACAGTTTAAGACAGCATTTATGCTTTTCGTAGGTAAGGAATATCACCGTCTTGATTGGGCTATGCAGCTTCACTACGGTTGCAAGCGTGACAACAACAGCCTTATGTACAACAAGCTTGGTCCGGATACAGGCTTTGACTGTATTAACAACTACGCTCCGAGTAGCCAGATGGCAGATTTCCTCAATGCACTTATCGAGACAGATGAATTGCCCCGTACAATTCTCTACTCTCTCAACCCTTACGACAATGCCGCTATCGGCACAATCCTTGGTTGCTTCCAGGATTCAAGTGCAATCGGCAAGATTCAGCAGGGTTCTGCATGGTGGTTTAATGATCACAAGACAGGCATGATTGACCAGATGACATCACTTGCCAACTTAGGACTTCTCGGTAACTTCATCGGAATGCTTACCGACTCAAGAAGTTTCCTTTCATACACAAGACATGAATACTTCAGAAGAATCATGTGCAATCTCATCGGTGAATGGGTAGAGAATGGTGAATACCCTTACGACGAAAAGATTCTTCAGGAAATCGTAGAAGGTATTTCATACAAGAATACATTACGTTATTTCCCTCAGTTTAGCTAAACCCTCCCGGTTTCGCCAACCGGTTTCAAATCCTATACACAATAAAAGAGGCTACGCAATTTGCGTAGCTTCTTTTATTTTCATCACACATGCACCATATATTAGGCATGCATGGTGGACACAAAAAAAGAGCAGTGCGAACTTGCACTGCTCTTTTTCTATAATTTAAATTATAATCTCTCGTACAATTCCTGATATTTCTTTGCAGAAAAGCCCCATGAGAAATCCTGTGCCATACCACGGTCGATAAGCTTATTCCACTCACGCTTCTTGTTGTAGTATACATGCTTAGCATAACGGATAGTATCAAGCATCTCATGTGCATTATAGTTGCAGAACGAGAAGCCTGTTCCGGTGCCCTCATACTCATTGTATGGAATAACCGTGTCTTTAAGGCCGCCTGTCTCTCTTACAATCGGAACTGTTCCGTATCTCAAACTCATAAGCTGACTGAGTCCACAAGGTTCAAAAAGTGACGGCATAAGAAATGCATCGCAGGCAGCATAAATCCTGTGCGACAATTCTTCCGAATAATAAATATTGGCCGAAACGCGGTCATTATACTTCCAGTCATAATGTCTGAACAGATTCTCATACTTAGCTTCACCCGTTCCGAGAACCACAAGCTGAACATCCTCGGTACAAATCTCTTCCATCACACATTCAATAAGGTCAAGACCCTTCTGTGATGTAAGTCTTGATACAATACCAATCATAAACTTTTTATCATTTATCTCAAGGCCTAATTCCTTCTGGAGCGCCCTCTTGTTCTTTATCTTATTCTTTCTAAATGTACTCACATCATAATTAGCTGCAATACATGTATCTGTAAGTGGATTATATACATCATAATCTATACCGTTAACTATACCTGACAGGCAGTTCGACCTTGCGTTCATAAGGCCGTCCAAACCTTCACCATAAAACGGCATCTTAATCTCCTGTGCATAGGTATCACTTACCGTAGTAACCAAATCAGCATACACGATTCCGCCCTTTAACAGATTCGCATCATCATAAGCTTCAAGCTTATCCGGTGTGAAATAATATGATGAAAGGCCCGTAAGATTCTTAACCGTCTTAACATCCCAAACACCCTGGAATTTAAGGTTATGTATTGTCATAATTGACTTAATATCCCTAAAGAACTCACCTTCATGGAAACGTTCTTTAAGATAAACAGGAATCATACCTGTCTGCCAATCATGGCAATGGATTATATCCGGCTTAAAACCGATTACCGGTAAAACTGACAATACTGCTTTAGAGAAAAATACAAACTTCTCAATATCCCACTTAGTATCGCCATAAGGCTTGTCTCCGTTAAAATAGTATTCGTTATCGATAAAATAAAATGTTACACCATCATACTCCATCTCGAACACTCCGACATATTGATTATTCCATGCAATATCCATGTAAAAGTGTGTCTTATAAACCATCTGTGAAGCAAGTTCACTCTTAATACACATATACTTAGGAATTATAACTCTCACATCATATTCTTTCTTGTCAAAACACTTCGGAAGCGAACCAACTACGTCAGCAAGTCCGCCTGTTTTAATAAAAGGTACTGCTTCGGATGCAGCAAAAAGTATTTTCTTCATAAAATCAGACCTCCATGACTCATATACAGCTATTATAACTCATTTCGTCTTTTATGAAAAGTCCTTAATTATCTGATTTTGTACTCAAGACGAATTTTATCTGAAATCAGAGCTATAAACTCGGAATTGGTAGGCTTGCCCTTACCGGTGCTTACCGTATAACCGAACAGCTCATCTATAGTATCCATTTTACCTCTCCCCCATGCCACTTCTATTGCATGTCTGATTGCTCTCTCAACTCTGCTGGCAGTAGTCTGATATTTTTTAGCTATTGTCGGATATAAAACCTTGGTAATGGAATTAAGCATTTCCATATCGTTAACCGACATGATAATAGCCTCACGCAGATAATGATATCCTTTTATATGCGCAGGAACACCTATCTCATGAATAATGTCTGTAACATCATTTTCAAGTTCATGCGGTGACTTTTCTTTCTCTACCTCTTTAACTGCCCTGTATGAGGTATCATGTGCAGACCGCACCGACTGTCTCTCCCTGTTCCCCTTAACCTTACTGATTACAGTCTCATTGTCAAATGGCTTCATAATGTAATAATTAGCCCCCGCATTAAAAGCATCCTCCGTCACATCCTCCTGTCCGATTGCAGAAATCACGATAAATCTCGGCTGTTTCTTTACCGAACTGTCACGTTTTACATGCTCCATGACACTAATGCCATCCATTTTAGGCATTATAATGTCTAAAAGCACAACATCCGGTTCCTTTCTCTTAATAATATCAAGAACCTCCTCACCATTGTGTGCTTTTCCAACCACCTCAACAGCTGCATCTTTGCTCAAAATGTTATCCAACATCTCGACAACTCTCGCGTTATCATCAGCAATTGCAACATTTAACTTCTCCATAATGTCCTCCTTTATTATTTTTTCGCGCAGGAGTCATTATAATATAGCATAATTTTTGTTTCAAGTATATTTTGTTGAAATAATGTAATTTTTACTGCTATTTTTCGACATTTCTTACAGGGTTCTTACATTTTATTGCATTAGCGTTACATATTTCAGCACATTCGCCGCACTGAATACACTCTCTATCGCCAACCTTCTTCACATCAAGCTTACATGAATTGACACAGGCATTACAACCGTTACACAAATTGCGATCAACTTCCACGCCAAAAACCGACACCTTATTGAAGAATGAATATATCGCTCCAAGCGGACAGATGAATCTGCAAAATCCCCGATACAAAAAAATAACCATAAGTATTACAAGCAAAAGTACTCCTATTTTCCAATTAAAAAGCACATCTGCAAGCTTTCTGAGTGCCTCATTTTTAAGAAGAAGCGGCACACCTGCTTCAAGTGTCCCGGCCGGGCACACATACTTACAGAATGCCGGATATCCGAATGCCACCGGCATCCACAAAACAAGCATTCCAAGCATGACATACTTACCGTATGACAATATTCGTGTGATTTTATTCTTCTTTATTTTCGGAAGCGGTATTTTGTAAAGCAGTTCCTGAATAAGGCCGAACGGACAAAAAAAAGCACAAATCATCCTGCCAAACAACACTCCAAACAATATGAGTATTCCGAGCACATAATACGGAATTCTGAATTTACTTCCGACAAGAGCACTCTGCAGACTTCCGAGCGGACATGCTGCCACTGCACCCGGGCACGAATAACAGTTAAGTCCCGGAACACAAACACCTTTGCTTGCTCCCCTGAAAATCGTCCCTTTTGCAAAACCCGTAATATTACAATTATATAAAACTGCGCAAATCACCTGCACAAGTCTTCTTTTATCAAAAAGTTTTTTCATAAAAGACCTCTACCCTATTCCTATACATTCGAGGCAAATATACACTGCCTTCATAAAAACATCATGAAACTCTCTGCCAATACAACCTATTACTATAAAAATTATAGCAACAGCTAAAATCCCTATTCGCATACTATTCTTTTTCATTGCGCACCTTCTCTATTGCTTCCTTGTAAATTTTGTACTGCTTCTCCGCACTTACAGCTCCGACAAATTCCTCTGCAATATTACCGTCTGCATCAATAAGAACCGTATACGGAATCGACATTGTCGGATAAATTACCGTACTTATTTTTGCAGTCTCATCTATTGCAAAATCAAATGTATATCCGTTCTCATCC
>JAZNXQ010000312.1:0-6440 GCA_045593945.1 Lachnospiraceae bacterium
TGCGTCCGTTTATGTCGGACTAAAGTCCGCCAAAGCCCGGACACATGTCTCGGAAATGCGTACAATAAGATTATAGTCATATTTTTTATAATATCTATATTTTCTGTTTTTTTCGTTATTTTGACACCATTTTCTAATTCAAGAATATTTTTTTAAAAATTTTCAATTTATGTATTGACAAATTTGTTTTTATCAGATATAATCAAATCAAGATAAAGAAAGACATACAACACTAACAGAAAGAGAGGTACAGTCCAATGGGTTCTTAATAGAAACATCATAATATAGAGAAAGCGAGGTACGGTCCACCTAAAACATAATTTTTAGATTTATAATTTTTCAGTAACGCAATAAGTACTTTTCGATTTACAACTCTTCTCCTTAAAAAAAAGCATTTTTGCAAAACGTGAATTAAACTAATTAATCTTTTAAACTAATTACAAAAAGAAAGACGAGGTAAAATATCCAATGGATAGTATAGTTTAGAAGGAGTCATCAAAGATAACGGTTTGGTGGCTCCTTTTAATTTGCCTTGAATTTTCCTCTCTCCTGCTTTATAATTTAATAAGATGTGCGTTATACTCCTGCTTCTTTTTGTTTACAGGCTGAAACGCAATAGTTTTTTAGAAAGAGGTGGTATTTTGACGGTTAAAACCCAACTTGGTGAGAAGCTTAAAGAAGGCATTGCATCCGTTCTTCCGATAGCACTCATCGTAGCAATACTTTGTTTAACCATAACACCGATTCCGACCGATTTAATGCTTTCATTTATAATCGGTACGGCCATGCTTATAATAGGACTCGGTTTATTTACCTACGGTGCAGACAACTCTATGTCACTGATTGGTTCCCATACAGGTTCCAAACTTACAGCTTCCCGCAAATTATGGCTGATTCTTTTTATGAGTTTCCTGCTTGGTGTAATTATTACAATTGCAGAACCTGATTTGCAGGTACTTGCTAATAATGTACCCCATATTGATTCAACTGTACTAATTATTACAGTATCGATAGGTGTAGGATTTTTCCTCATGCTTTGCATGATAAGAATCTTTTTCAAAATACAGTTAAGATGGATTTTACTATTCTTTTACGCCGTAGTATTTATTCTTGCAGCATTTTCAGACAGCAATTTTCTTAGTGTTGCATTCGACTCCGGTGGCGTAACCACCGGTCCCATGACCGTTCCTTTTATCATGGCTCTCGGTGTCGGTGTATCTTCCATCCGAAGCGATAAGAATGCCGAATCAGATAGTTTCGGTCTTGTAGCTCTTTGCTCAATCGGGCCGGTTCTTGCAGTACTCATACTTGGATTTTTCTATAGCGGTGATATCGGTGCTATTGCTGCTTCCACCGCAGAAAACTATGCCAATACTGTCGAACTTGGCAAAAGTTATTTACACGCAATTCCTGAATATATGCATGAAGTTATAATGGCCTTAGCTCCGATTGTAGTTTTCTTCCTGTTGTTTCAGGTATTTTCACTCAAACTTCGTCGCTTACCATTTATGCGTATAATAATAGGTCTTGTGTTTACTTATGTAGGTCTTGTTCTCTTCCTTACGGGTGTAAATGTAGGCTTTTCATCCCTGGGTATTGTTCTTGGTGAAGCTTTAGGTACAGGATGGACTCGCATTATACTTATTCCGATTGCCATGCTGATGGGTTGGTTTATCGTGTCTGCGGAGCCTGCCGTTCACGTTCTCACCAAACAGGTTGAAGAGATAAGTGCAGGTGCCGTTTCTGAAAAAGCAATGCGCATGAGTCTTTCAATTGCTATTGCAGGTGCCATGGGACTTTCAATGCTCCGTGTGCTTACAGGACTTCATATATTCTGGTTATTAATACCCGGATATCTTGTTTCACTTGCATTAAGCTTTTTTGTTCCGCAGATGTTTACTGCTATCGCATTCGACTCCGGTGGAGTTGCTTCAGGTCCGATGACCGCAACATTTATGCTACCGTTTGTTACGGGAGTTTGCCAGATTACCGGTGGTAATATCCTTACGGATGCATTCGGTCTCGTGTCACTTGTTGCAATGATGCCGCTTATTACCATCCAGATTATGGGTGTTGTATATGTAATCAAGAGCCGACGTACTGTCGAAGTACCTGTTGAAGTTTTTGGCGATACCGATATTATTGAGTTGTGGGAGGTGTCATAATGGAACTGAATTTTGTTATATCAATACTTGACAGAGCCAAAGCCGATTCCATGACTTCCATATGCAACGACATCGGTTTACCGCTTGTTATAACGCTTTTGGGTCGCGGTACTGCGACTAGTGAACAATTAAGTCTTTATGGTCTTGAAGCTACCGAGAAGGCTGTTGTAGCTACGGTTGCCGACGGTGACAAGACAAAGCAACTCATTAAAAGTGCCAAACGCAAAATGTTTATAGACATTCCGGGTAACGGCGTAATGATGGCCATTCCCGTAAAAAGTGTAGGAGGAGGACGTACATTGGCTTACCTTACTAATAATACAGCACCGGACAAAAATGTACCGGAGATGAATTTTGAACACGAATTAATTCTTGTTATTTTAAATCAAAGTTATATGGATGATGTAATGGATGCGGCCCGCTCCGTAGGTGCAGCAGGCGGAACCGTTCTGCATGCCAAGGGAACCGGCGCACAATATGCCAAGAAATTCTTTGGAGTTTCTCTTGCATCTGAAAAAGAAGTTATACTTATTGCCACTAAGGCTTCTGAGAAAGCTGAAATTATGAAGGCTATCGTAGAACAGGCAGGACCCGGAACTCCGGCAGGTGCAATTACATTTTCACTTCCGATTTCTGCTGTTGCAGGACTTCGTAATGTGGATCGCGATTAGTTTTTAAATAAAATAACGGGAGATATTCGATGAAAGACACGCTCTCGCTCCGATAAGCTACGTAATGGACACTAAGTTCGAGGATAAATCCTCTCACTAAGTGCCAACGCGCTTATAGGGTCTTTCTCTGAATATCTCCCGTTATTTTATTGCTAAAAGTAATCGTGGAGTAAAAATGTATGTGTATTATGTCCGCTTAGTTGCAATATATGACGTTTTTACTTCACTTTAACAATAACAAGTTCCGGTCTGTTAAAAATTCTAGGAATCAGAGTACTTTCTCTTGCAAGTCCGCGGCTTACAATCATAGTCCCTGTTTCATAATCATATCTGCCGCCTGCATACTCTGCAAACAACCCCTGATTAGGCACATACACTCCATTGACAAGACCTGGAATTCTCCATTGGCCGCCATGTGCATGCCCGCTTAAAACAAGATCAAATTCGTACTCCTTGTAAGTATCAACAAGCTCCGGCCTATGCGACAAAAGAATTGTATAATTCTCTGTATCGACACCCTTTAGCGATTCCTTCATCTGTCGTTCTATACCTTTCCCATGCTTGGTATACTTAACGACTGCCGGATCATCAACACCGCAAATATTGATACTTTCACCGTTAATGGTTATGGTATCACAATCACCGGATAAAACCATAGCTCCATGCGACTCCACAATATCCAGAATGTTGTCTATATCCTCACTCCAATACTCATGGTTACCCGTAACATAATAGCAGGGATACTTCTCTGCAAGATACTTAACAACTATCTCAGCGTTATCGTATGACTTCTCATCATCAAAAATATCTCCGCCAAGAAGCACAACATCCGGCTTTTGCCCGTCAACAGCCTCAAGAAGCGTCTTCTGATTCTTGCCATACTTATCTGAATGCAAATCCGTAATAAGAGCAATTGTTATCGATTGACTCACCTTATCTGACTCAATCGTATATACCACCGTCTTAAGTCTCATATCGCATGCGATAAGCAACAAAATCAATACAACAACAGCAATTATTACACGCTTCTTTTTCTTTTTAGACTTCACCCTCATTACTCTCCGACTCTTGCTTTTACAAACTTCAAAATATCTGCATTATCCTCCGGCATTCTGCAGCCTACGATATATGTACCGTCATTGTCTGACGAACGGATTATAATACCCGTAAGCTCCTTTCCATCCATAAGCAGGAAGTCATTGATTCTTAACTTAACAACTTCACTACGTGCTGATGCAAATTCCGGGGCAGTACATTTAAATGCAAATCCACCCGCACTTATATTAACCATATATCCGCTGTATGTCTTGCCCGTAGACTTTAAAGTAATCTCACAAGTATTATTCATGGGAAGTCTCGGATGTTTTCTTCTGTTAACTACCTTAGGATTATTCTCAAAAACAAACTGGTAATACTGCTCTGCACTCTTAATAACAGCATCATCCCATACATATACAACATTACCTACAACAATTCGTACCTGATACTTCTTTTTCTTAAAATCTCCTCCAAAAAACTTATCTGCATCAAGTGACGCATCAATAAATATTTGACCATCTTCTATATTTGCAACCTCGGTATTATACTCTTTGCCCTGACCGGTAATAATAACACTCATACCGACCTCAATGTCTTCCTGGCTCATAAAACCGCCTGCACCAAGTTCTTCAACAAGCTGACCAACTACGCTCTCAATATTAATGACATTACGTGCCGTCTCTTCATATTTGCTAAGCATTGTAGATGTAGTATCTGCAGAATCCTTTACACTCTCGGTCATCATAAGCATGATATCCTGAACCTGCTTCATATTATCTACCATGTTTTTATTGGAACTTTCAACCTGTCCCATAGCAGTATCAACAACCTGAATCTCTTCACCAAGTTTCTGTGAATCTTCCGCTATCAAACCAACACTTGTGTTAACATGCTGAATTGTTGCAAGCGTCTCGTTAATAAGCTTAAGAATTGTCGCTACCGACTCTGTCATCTTATCCGATGTTTCTTCAAGATGACCAAGTGCCTGCATAATGCTGTTAGATGAAGCCTGTGTTCCCATACTTAAGTTTCTTATCTCATCGGCTACAACAGCAAAACCTTTACCTGCATCACCGGCTCTTGCTGCCTCAATCGATGCATTGAGCGAAAGAAGATTTGTCTGTGAGGTAATTGTCTCAATCGTACCTGTCTCCTGTTTAACTTTTTCAAACTGCGCCCTGAACTCTTCAAGAATGACCTCAACATCTGCAGACAACTTTGCCATAACATTGGTTGCTTCTACTGCATTCTCAAGTTCCTTTGAACTTGTATTCGCATGTGCTGCAGACTTTTCGCTAATTTCAACTATATGTTCAACAAGTTCTGCAACATTACCAACCTGATTATCAATATCCTTTGTCATATCCATGGACGAATCGATTTTCTGACTGAGGAAAGCATTTTTCTCTGTAAGGTCATCCATACTGCCCACAACTTCTGTCGCACCGTCTTTGTTTTCTTCGGCAAGTTCTCGCACAACCGTAACTCCGTCTACTATGGAATTACTTGCAACCTTAACTTTCTCAACAGTCGTAACAACTTTTGCAAGATTATCCTTAACAGAATTAAGCAAAGAATTATCGGAAACCGTCATATGATTAATCGCAACAATATATCCTATATAACTAAATAAAATAATAAAAAGCTGAATTTCATAATTAGAAATATCACTCGGAGTATTCATACCGTTAAGATAATTTCTTATAATAGTTCCCACAACAACCGCAATGCTTGCAATGCCGCAACGCATAATAAAGCTCTTATTCTTATAAATAATAAGCATACTCATAAGCGGTAAAATATATGTAAAAGCAAGTGTTCCCGGTGCAGTAAGCATTATATATAAATACACAAAACCAAAGCCAAAACCGACAAAATCCTGATATAATTTACTGTGCCATCCCTTTACTTTAAGAACAATCAAACCGGCAATAAAAGGTATCCAACATAGCAATTCCAATATAATATAAAATTGAACGCTCTTTAATCCTTTAATAATTTCAAAAACATATGCTACCGAAAGAACCACCAACATTGCAAGCCACATACCCATTGCTTTTTTATTAGCACTGGCCGCAAACTTCTTCTCATTATATTCCATAATAGTGCCCCACTTTCCGTTACAATTTTGTTACATATTATTTTACCATAAAATTATATTAATTTCCACATTTTATTAATTTTATTCTAATAATGTTCACAATAAAAAAGACAAGCCGTTCAGCCTGTCTTTTACTCTTTACGGAACCATTATCCTATGTTGTCCGCATAGTTCTCAATACAACTGTCAAAAAACTGTCTTACAATCTCCGGTTCATATACCTTCTTCGTAAGTGAGGGTTTTACACTGTCATTAACCCACACCTCCGTACAATCCGAATTGAAATAATACCCCACATCAATATTGTCAAAATGTAAGGTTATCGCATTGCTTTTATCCCTGTCTTCACTTCGGCTCAACGATATCTCATTACGACTCACTTCAATCTCTGTCAATAAATCAAGTACATATATCATGGATGCCTCTGATAAAACATCATAATTTATTTCGCCTTTGGCTAAAATC
>JAZNXQ010000313.1:0-6237 GCA_045593945.1 Lachnospiraceae bacterium
ACTTGATATATAGTGAAAAGGTTTGCTTGTAACCTTTTCCTTCTTGTTCTGTGCTCCACCATGTTTTTTAATATATCCGAATTCTACAAGTTCGGATTTAATCTGAACAAGATCTTCTTCCTTAAGCGCTATCTCAAGCGATGTAAGAACTGATTCAAGGTGTTCAATCTCACTTTTAGTCTCTTCAATAAGTCCCGACAATGCCTCAAAAGTTCTTTTTAATTTATTATACTTATCAAAATACTTAACTGAATTCTCACGTATAGTCAAATCCTTATCGAGTGGAATTACTATATTTTCATTAGTATAATAATTAAATGCTTCAAAGCTTGCCGCACCGTCCTCAAGACCGTAACCGTACGCATTGATAAGCTCGCCGTAAATACGGTATTTATCTCGTTTATCGGTATCTTTAAGCTGTTTCTCCTGAAGTTGGAGTTTCTTATAATTCCTGTCAAGCGCAGTCTGGACAATTCTTCGAAGGTCTGCTGATTTCTGTCTGATTCGTGTAATTACATTCTTTTCGGCATAATAACTCTCAAGCAGCGTACTTATACTTTCAAAACGCTTTGCCTCATTGTTGCCGTAAAGTGCAAGTGAAACCGCTGCAAATTCAACAGGTTCACCATTATCATAAACAATATTTGAAGCAAACTCACCTTTTTTAATATCGTCAATCAAATTCTCGAACTGACGGAAAAAATGCTCTTTCTCAATATCATTTAAAGTATTGGCAAAAGTAGCAGAATCAATCGTCGCCCTTACACAAAGTTCCTCCGCCATAACAGGCGAAAAACCGGTAAGACCCATATAAAGAGCCTTGGAAAGCGGCTGGTTCTGCGAATATACTGTTTCAAAAAAAGTTTCCTTGTCAATTTCAAGAGGATTGGCCTTCTCATTCGTAACCGGAATAAAATATTCCCTTCCGGGTAAAACCTCTCGCACAGAGCTTACATATGCCGAAATATGCTTGATACTGTCAATAATCATATCTCCTTCACGGAATATGATATTGCTGTGCTTACCCATAAGCTCAACAGTAAGAATCTTACTGCACAAATCTCCAAGCTCATTATAATGCTCTATCTCAAAATGTATAATTCGCTCAAGCCCGGGCTGTTCTATCTTTACAATCCTTCCGCTACCGATATGCTTACGCAAAAGCATACAAAAGTTCGGCGCCGTCATCGGCGCGGGTTTATTGTCTTCTGTAAGATATACAAGCGGCAATGATGCGCTTGCCGACATATAAAGCTTCTGTGAGCCCTGACGTGTCTTTATCGTAAAAATAAGCTCATCAGGCTCCGGTTGCGAAATCTTATTGATTCTTCCGTCCGTAAGCTTATCCTGTAATTCCTTTGTAAGCGCGGCTACTGTAATACCGTCAAAAGCCATAACATTTCTCCTGTTTTAAGTCTGCTCATCAAGAGTAAGCTGATAAGCAGGCAGATATTTTTCGATAAACAAATCAACCTCAGGCATCTTCATCTTCTTAAGGCTCTTAAGTGTCGATGCTTTTGCCTTAACAAAATCATCATTGCCCATTCTTTTCTCTTCAATACATTTAATAAGCGCCGACATCTTGTCTGCCGCCTTAACAAAACGCCATAATTCTGCCTCTTCCTCTGTCTCGATTAAAAGCGAATCGTACACTTCCGTGAGTTCCTCAGGAAGTCCTTTAAGCAAACGGTCCTTAGCCACATTCTCGACTTCCTTATACGCTTCCCTTATCTCAGGCGCATAATACTTAATCGGTGTCGGCATATCGCCTGTTATAATCTCCGTGCAGTCATGAAATATTGCAAGAAGTGCCACTCGCTCAGCATTAATATTGTTCCCGAAATATTTATTGGAAAAGGTTGCAAGTGCATGTGCAATAATAGCCACATCAAGACTGTGCTCACTGATATTCTCATGAATAGTATTGCGCATCAGCCCCCAACGGTTGATATACTTCATTCTGGAAAGCATCGCAAAAAAATTATTATTTTCCATATCGTCTCCTAATACTTTACGCGAACCGGCAAACCGGCCCGCGTAAACACGTATAAACCCTATTAAACAATAAACTTATAAATAGTAGTTGTCTTATATTCTTCTCCTGCTTTAAGAACCGGCGACGGGAATTCCGGCTTATTAATGCTGTCCGGATAGTACTGTGTTTCAAAACATACGCCCGTTCTTCTTGTATACTTAGCCTGATTCTTTCCCGGAATCTTGGCCTTTAAGAAATTACCGCTGTATACCTGTACACCCGGTAAATCCGTATAAACTTCCATCTTTCTTCCGCTTGCTTTGTCTCTCAAAGTAGCAATAAAGTTCATCTTACCCTTCTCATAGCCTTTAATTACCCAGTTATGATCATAGCCTGAACCATTTTTTATCTGATAATAGTCTGCATCAATTCTGTCACCAATCGCATTCTCAGTGGTAAAATCCATAGGCGTTCCTTTAACATCAATAAGTTGGCCTGTTGTAATAGCAACCTCATCTGCCTCTGTAATAAAATCAGAATTAAGCCAAATAAGCTGCTCAAGAACATCTCCGCTGTCATGTCCGGAAAGATTAAAGTATGAATGATTGGTAAGGTTACAGATAGTATCCTTATCGCTCATTCCGGTATATTCGATAACAAGCTCATTATCATTAGTCAAAGTATATTTAACTGTGAGTTCGAGCTTACCGGGATATCCCTGATCGCCATCTTCACTCAAAAGCATAAACTTAACGCCTTCGCCCTTCTCATCCTTAAAGCTCTCAGAAGCCCATACTCTCTTGTCATATCCGTCAATACCACCATGAAGAGTATTGCCGTTATCATTTTTATCAAGCTTATATTCTACACCGTTAAGTGTAAATGCCGCATTGCCGATACGATTAGCATAACGACCTACAACCGCGCCAAGGTATGTATCATCATTCTCATAATCCTGTACACTGTCAAAACCAAGTACAACGTCAGCAAGTTCACCATTTTTGTCTTTTGTAAATACTTTTCTGATTACGGCACCAAACTCAATTGCAGAAAATGACATGCCATTTGCATTCTCTACTGTGTACTCTTTTACTTCCTTACCATCCTTTGTTGTTCCGAAAATTGTCTGTTTAATCATTGTAAACCCTCCTATTTTTTGAATCCGTTTATTGTAACAACTGCAACCATATTATCAAGTTCATCCCTGACATCAATATTATAGCAGCAGGTGCTTCTACCATCTTTTATACAATTTGCCGTAGCTATAAGCTTCTCGCCTCTTGCAACACCACAATAAGAAATATTACTAGCAAGTGATACAACTATGTTGCCTCCGTGGTTGGTTGCAACCGCAAATGCAAAATCTGCAAGCATAAAAGGTACACCGCCCATTACCGCACCTAATGCATTGCGATGTCTGTCGTCAATTACAAGACTGCAAACTGCATATTTATCAGCAAATGCATCAACAACTGCACCATTTTCTGTAGCAAATTTATCTTTTGAAAAAAAATCTTGTACTTCCTTAAGTGTCGTCAAATTCTCCATTGTCAAATCCTCACTTCTTAATAAGTTTAAGCTTTTAATATCTAAAAATCAATAAAAACGGCAAGTCACTACAGACCTGCCGCATAATCTTTATACATAAGCTTCTATAGCAACTGAAGCCGCAACGGCAAGAGCCCCTGCACCGATATGGCACGAAACGCTAAGAGAAAGCGGATCCATCCAAAAATCAACATTCGGGAACGCTTCCTCAAGTTCTGCCTTCCAATCAAGTGCCTCTTCATAGTTACCTGAATATGCTATCTCCAAGCGAACAAAGCCTTTCTCCCACTTTTCTTTAAAACGTGTCTCAATATCCTTGCGCATAGCCTCAATCATTGTCTTTCTCGCATTCTTCTTACCACGTACCTTGGCAAAAGCATCAAGCTTCTGTCCCTGAATTTGAAGAACCGGCTTCAGATTAAGAACTGTTCCGATTGCAGCTGCTGCCGGAGTAATTCTTCCACCCTTCTTAAGATATTTAAGCGTTTCAAGTGTAATATAGATACTTGATTCCATCTTGTATTTCTCAAGAATCTCTTTAATCTCCTTAGCGTTCTTACCCTGGCTGATAAGATACTGCGCATCAATAATTGACTGACGCTGTGTAACAGAAATTCTCTGATTGTCAATAACCTGAACCTTATCATCATAATCTCTTGCATACATCATTGCACTCTCACATGAACTACTGAGACCGCTCGACATCGGAATATGAACTATCTCATCATACTCCTCAAAAAGCTTATCCCAAAGGTCCATTACATCTGCCGGTGCCGGCTGTGATGTTGAAATATCCGCATCATTCTCAAGATGCTTATAAAACTCTTCCTGAGTTAAAGAAATCTCCTCAAAAAACAACTCCCCATTTATATAAAATGGCATCGGCAAAACATAAATCCCCATCTCTTCTGCCTGCTTCTGTGTAATTCCGCTATTACTGTCCGTTACAATCGCAATACGACTCATTATCGGGCATCCTTTCTTTTTGTCAAATTTTAAGCTTTTGTACAACAAAAACATACAATTTCATTATATCCGTACAAGCATGATTTGTCAACGTTTCTATGTCCGCACATACAATGTGTTTCTGCATATTTTTCATAAAATGAGACATGCTATTTTTGAAAGGAGCAGACTATTATGAGACGTGATGATATAAAAATAACACCTGAATTTCCCGACCGTTCAAATGTTTACGACGACGGCGACATTCCTCAGGTAGACTTACCGCAGGAAAATGTGGTGCCCGTAGAAATGCCCTACAGGGAAGAACCTGATTACGGTTCCAACTTTATTTAAGTACAGCTAATGCCGACAGATTCGCAATTTCTACTTGCGAGTCTGCCGGCATTAGCGAATGCTCGTGAAAACTGAAATTTTCAAGTTCCTTATAAATCATAACTGAACTCAATCTACTTCGTTAAAACTTTCTTGCAAAGCTTGTGAGTTCCACATTTAGGACATTTTAATTTACGTCTTGTTATAGTATGATACGCCATCACATATTCCTTCATATCAGGTACAAAACGTTCTTTACATTCAGGACATTCAAACGCTCCCGCAGTCCTGTCAAGAATACACGCAATCGCTATTCCAATAATAACGACAACCGTTCCTGATAAAATCAACACAATTCTCATCCATGTATCAATTTGAGCCAAACCTGAAATAATAAACAAAGGTAGTGCTGCTATGATTGCCAGCCATCCATACATTGCCGATAATAAAATCTTCTTTTTGTTCTCTTGTGCATCTTTTACTAAATTCACCATATTTTCCTCCGCTTTCTTTTTATAATCCACTTCTTGCAATCTTTCACCAGCTAAAAGTTCATTAACCGTAATTTCTAATTCATTGCACAGTGGAAGTAACAATGATACTTCTGGAAACCCGTTGCCTCTTTCCCATTTCGAGATTGTTTTATCACTAATAGCAAGTTTATCTGCTAATTCTCGTTGTGTGTATTTTCTCGCTTTTCTTTCATCAGCAATAAATTTACCTATTTTAATTTGGTCCATAGGTTCGTGTCCTCCTTTCTGAATTCATTGTATAAATTCCCACTTTATTTTCACACCCATGGAACGTAGAATATGGTGAATTATAGCGGTTTCTACGCTCCGTAGAGTTATAATTTACTTAAGAAACTTCAAATTTGCACATATATTACTTCGACATAACTACACTCTATATTTAACCACTGATTCCGTCACATCCGTCAACACAAGCTCCCCGTGCTGGTTATACACATCAATGATTACCTCTGCAATTCCATTATACGCATTTCTTCTTGTGATATTTCCGATTCGCGCCTTGCCCTTAAGTACATCCTCCGCAAACACGGGCTTAAACCACTCTATCTTGGTTGACTTGCCCGCAATAAGTTCATCACCGAAAATATCATTCTCCATAAACTTCGCCCATACGGCCATAAAAGACATAACTCCGGGTGCTATAAGCTTACCAAATCTCGTGGTTTTTGCATATTCTTCATCACAATGCAACGGAATCGGATCGTAAAGTTTCGCAAATTCTATCATTCTCTCCTTGTCAATAACGACCTCAGGTATATCAATCTCCACATTAGGATTTAAATCGTCTAAGAACATCGTAATCTGCCTTTCTTTTGTTACAAATATTTTCTCAAGCATTTTTTTATAAACAAAAAACCACCAAACCTACGAGACTTCGTAAACTTGATGGTCTTATACTGCCGG
>JAZNXQ010000314.1:0-21838 GCA_045593945.1 Lachnospiraceae bacterium
ACCCGGAACAACGGCAGCACTTGCAATGCTTAATGATCAGGTTAAGAAGGGCGGCGTAATGGCTTCTTCATATGTGGGTGGCTTAAGCGGTGCATTTATTCCTGTAAGTGAGGATAACGGAATGATTGCGGCTGCAGCAGAAGGTGCTCTTACACTTGAGAAGCTCGAAGCCATGACATGTGTTTGCTCAGTTGGTCTTGATATGATTGCAATCCCCGGTGACACACCTGCGACAACAATTTCAGGTATTATTGCAGATGAGGCGGCAATCGGTATGATTAACCAGAAGACAACTGCAGTAAGAATTATCCCTGTTATCGGCAAAAAAGTAGGCGATACAGTTGAATTCGGCGGTTTGCTCGGATATGCACCTGTTATGCCTGTTAATCAGAAGTCCTGCGCAGCATTTATTAACAGAGGCGGAAGAATTCCGGCACCTATTCACAGTTTTAAAAACTAAATTATACAGCTGTCATAAGACATCAAAGTTTTATGGCAGCTTCTTTTTTTATATGCTTAAAAAGATTGTAATATTTACAAAAATAATGTATTATATACTTTGGATTTGAATTTTTTGAAGATACATCTTAATGTACGAATGTATCAAAGAAGTAAGGAGAAGAAACATGAAAAAGATAGCTATTATCAAAAGACGTATCACAAGCGCATTGCTTGTTTGTACACTTGGTTTGGCGACTGTGCTTACAGGCTGTAACAAAGAGGATGATACGCCTAAATTCGCAAGACAGGCAGCCGAATCTCTTTCGGACAGAGGCGTTATCGGTATTGACCTTGCCGGAGACAAAGGTGCAGAGACATATGTAGGCGCAACAGATTCAACAGGCAAGGAATATACTTCTGGCGTATATTTAAGTTGGAGACTTTTTGAGGCAGATCCTAAGGATGTTACATTTGATGTCTATCGCAACGGAGAACTTATTGCTGATAATATTAAAGTAACTAATTGTATTGATGAAGGCGGTAAATACGGCGACACTTACAAAGTTGTAGGTTCTTCAGACGAAAAACTCGGACTTAAGTCACTTGATATTGAAGTTTGGCAGAATTATTATCAGGAAATAGTTCTTAACAGACCTGATGATTTATCATTACCAAGAAAAGCAACAGCAGCATCTTATTCCAATGACCTTTGTGTTGCTGAGCTTGATAATGACGGACAGTATGAGCTTATTGTAAAATGGATGCCTGATAATTCACAGGACAATACAGGCGGAATTATAACCGGTTATACATATATTGACGCATACGACATTGATTATAATACAGGTAAAGCTACACAGCTTTGGAGAATCAATCTCGGTCCCAACATCCGTTCAGGTGCACATTATACACAGTATCTTGTATGGGATATGGATGGAGACGGAATTTCAGAATTTGCATGTAAAACAGCAGATGCTTCAACAACTTACAAATGTGTTGACGGCAAGCTTGTAGAGACAGGTTATGTCGGAGCATGCAATGTGGATGCCATTCCAAGCAATGATTACGGTAAGGTTGAGCATGACTACAGAGACAGCGGCGGAATGATTTTAGCAGGTCCTGAATATTTAACCATATTCAGAGGTGATACAGGAGAAATCATTGATACCGTAGACTACGAACCCGGAAGAGGAACTATATCTGAATGGGGTGACGGATGGGGTAACAGATGTGATAGATTCCTTGCATGTGTTGCTTATCTTGACGGCGAAAAGCCCAGTATGGTATTTTCACGTGGTTATTATGCAAAAACTGCACTTACGGCATATCAGCTCGTAGACGGAAAGCTTACAATTCAGTATAAGTATAACTCTGATGAGCCTATAAATAAACTTATGGAAGAATTTGAAGCCGCATACGGCCCCGAGCTTATTGCGGAATGTATCGAAAAATATAACCTTAATCTTGAAGGCGAAAGCGATAGGTATATTAAGCAGATTGTAACACTCAACTACAAATGGGAAGTAGAAGGCCAATATATGGGCCAGGGCAATCACAACTTAAGTGTTGCTGATGTTGATAACGATGGTAAAGATGAGATTATTTTCGGTTCAATGACCTTCGATAATGATTTATCAGTTTTATATTCATCAGGTTACGGACACGGCGATGCAATTCATGTTGGAGATTTTGTAGAATCTAATCCCGGACTTGAAATTGTACAGGCACATGAGAATTCCAATGCTAAGCATACAATCGATTTAAGAGATGCTGCAACCGGTAAGATTTTATATGGTAAGTGGGTTGGTAAGGATAACGGTCGCGCCCTTACCGGAGACCTTGATCCCAGATATCCCGGTTCAGAGCTTTGGTCAGCTGCGGACGGATTTGTTCATGCAGCAGAGTCTACAGAAGAGGATGACATTATAGTTGCAGATACAAGACCAAGCATTAACTTCGGTATTCTTTGGGATGGCGATTTGCTTAGCGAGTTCCAGGATCATTATTTCCAGAGCAACGGATATTTCCCGATTTCAACAACAATTACAGATTGGGATTACGAAGCCGGAAAACCTGTTGAAGTATTTAACAGTACGGGAATTTTAACAAATAACGGGACTAAGGGTAACATGGGCCTTGTTGCGGATATTCTCGGTGATTGGAGAGAGGAGATTGTATCAAGAGCATCTGCTAATCCTGCTGCAATCCGCATTTATATGTCTGTAATTCCGACAGAATATGTCATCCCTTGTCTCATGGAAAACGATCAATACCGACTTTCTGTTGCATGGCAGAATACAGCATACAACCAGCCGCCGCACTTAAGCTATTCAATCACGGAAGGTTTGAGAGTTCCGGAAGTAACGCTTGAAGCAGGCAAAGGTAAGATTACAGTAGAGTTTACAGCTGCAAACGACGGTAAATACGGTCATAAAGTTGAAGGTTATGAAATTTACCGTGCTGAAGAAAATGGTGAATATACATTACTTACAACACTTGATGCAAAGAAGAAATCATATACAGATAAGAGCGTGACAGCAGGTAAGGATTATTCTTACAAAGTTGCCGCAATTGTAGACGGTCAGACTTCATATTTTTCATTTGAAGCAGAAGCTACCGCAAAATAAAATTAATTTACAGAAGCGAGGATTTTGTTTTGACACCACAGGTAACACCAATGATGCAACAGTATCTGGATACAAAAGAACAATATAAAGATTGTATATTATTTTATCGTCTTGGTGATTTTTACGAGATGTTCTTTGATGATGCAATACTCGTGTCACGCGAACTTGAGATTACGCTTACAGGAAAAAGCTGCGGACTTGAGGAACGTGCGCCGATGTGCGGCGTTCCTTACCATGCAGCAGATTCATATCTCAACAAGCTTGTCAAAAAGGGCTACAAGGTAGCAATCTGCGAGCAGGTTGAAGATCCCAAGTCTGCCAAGGGTCTTGTAAAAAGAGAGGTTGTAAGAATTGTAACTCCCGGTACCAATATAAGCAGTATGGCACTTGAAGAGACGAAGAATAATTATCTCATGACCATTGTTTATGTCAGTGACTGTTACGGTGTTGCTGTTGCAGATATTTCCACAGGTGATTTTTTTATGACGGAGATATCCGATGTCAAAGTTATATTTGACGAGATTAACAAATTCTGTCCTTCTGAAATTATTTGCAACAATGCTTTTTATATGAGCGGTGCGGATATTGATGATTTGAAAGGTCGTCTGGGAATTAGTGTATCCGCACTTGACAGTTGGTACTTTGATGATGAGCTTTGTAAAAAAGCTTTAAAAGAGCAATTTAAAGTTATGAGCCTTGAAGGTCTCGGAATAGCAGATTATGACGCCGGGATAATTGCAGCAGGCTCACTTATGCAGTATTTGTTCGAGACGCAGAAGACATCCCTGTCACATCTTACAAGAATTATTCCGTATTCGACAGGTAAATATATGGTTCTTGACACATCCACAAGACGTAATCTCGAGCTTCTCGAAACACTTCGTGAGAAACAGAAGAGAGGTTCCCTTTTATGGGTTCTTGACAAGACGAAGACAGCCATGGGCGGCAGAATGTTAAGAACATTCATTGAGCAGCCGCTTATTGAGAAAGCAGAGATTGTAAGGCGTCAGGATTGTATCTCAGAGCTAAATTCACAAGTCATTACAAGAGAAGAGATAAGAGAATATCTTAATCCTATTTATGACCTTGAACGACTTATCAGCCGAATCAGTTACAAGTCAGCCAACCCGCGTGATTTGATTGCTTTTTGCGGTTCACTTGAGATGCTTCCGCATATCAAATACTTGTTAGAGAACTTTAATACCGACTTACTTAAAGAAATTAACGGAGAAATAGACTCACTTGAGGACGTTTATTCTCTTATAAAGAATTCAATTAACGAAGAACCGCCGATTACCGTAAAGGAAGGCGGAATAATCAAAGAGGGCTACAACGAGGAAATTGATCGTTTAAGAAGCGCCAAATCAGACGGCAAGAACTGGCTTGCGGAACTTGAAGCAAGCGAGAGAGAAAAGACGGGAATCAAGAATCTCAAGATTAAGTTTAACAGGGTATTCGGTTATTATTTTGAGGTTACTAATTCATTTAAAGACCTTGTGCCCGATTATTTTATCAGAAAACAGACGCTGGCTAATGCAGAGCGATACACAACTCCCGAACTCAAAGATTTAGAGGATGTAATCTTAGGTGCGGAAGACAAATTATTCTCGCTTGAATACGATTTGTTCAGTGAAATCAGAGATATGATTGCCGGCGAAGTAATCAGAATCCAGAATACTGCCAAGGCAATTGCCAAGATTGATGTTTTTGCATCACTTGCCAATGTGGCTGAGCATAATAATTATGTGCGACCGAAGATTAACGAAAAAGGTGTCATTGACATTAAGGACGGAAGACATCCGGTTGTCGAGAAAATGATTCCGAACGATATGTTTATAGCCAATGATACATTGCTTGATAATTCGTCAAACAGAATCAACATTATTACAGGTCCGAACATGGCCGGTAAATCCACATATATGCGACAGACTGCACTTATTGTTCTTATGGCACAGATAGGAAGTTTTGTTCCGGCTTCTTCGGCTAATATAGGAATCTGTGACAGAATTTTCACGCGTGTAGGTGCATCGGATGACCTTGCATCAGGACAGAGTACATTTATGGTTGAAATGACTGAGGTTGCCAATATTTTAAGAAATGCAACAGCAAACAGCCTTTTGATTCTTGATGAAATAGGTCGTGGTACAAGTACTTTTGATGGTCTCAGTATTGCATGGGCAGTTGTCGAACATATAAGCAATCCTAAGCTTCTCGGCGCTAAGACCTTGTTTGCAACACACTATCATGAACTTACCGAGCTTGAAGGTAAGCTTAACAGCGTTAATAACTATTGTATCGCAGTTAAGGAACAGGGCGACAACATAGTTTTCCTTCGTAAGATTATAAAAGGTGGTGCGGACAAGAGTTACGGTATTCAGGTTGCAAAGCTTGCAGGCGTACCTGATTCAGTCATTGAACGTGCCAAGGAGATTGTAGAAGAGCTTATTAACGCTGATATTACTGCGGCAACACGTGATTTAACGGTTGGCGGCAAGCAAAAGAAGCCTAAGAAGCAGATATATGACGAAGTTGATCTTGAACAGATGTCACTTTTTGATACCGTTAAGGATGATGATATTTTAAAAGAGCTTAAAGAACTTGACATAGGAACACTTACACCTATTGAAGCAATAAATGTACTTTACCAGTTACAGAATAAATTAAAAAACAGATGGTAAGAGTGGGGATATATAATGCCTGAAATTAAAGTATTAGACCAGGAAACAATAAATAAAATTGCGGCCGGTGAAGTTATTGACCGGCCTGCTTCCGTTGTTAAAGAGTTACTTGAAAATGCTATTGATGCGAAGTCTTCTGCGGTAACGGTCGAGATAAAAGACGGCGGTATTTCGCTTATAAGAATCACCGACAACGGTTGCGGTTTCGAAAAAGAGCAGATTCCGGTAGCTTTTCTTCGTCATTCTACAAGCAAAATCAAATCGATTGAGGATTTGGCGACTGTTTCATCTCTTGGTTTCAGAGGTGAAGCACTTTCAAGTATTGCTGCAGTTGCACAGGTAGAACTTATAACTAAGCCGCAAGGCGTGTTAAACGGCTTCAGATACCAGATTGAAGGCGGCAAAGAAAAGAGTCTTGAAGAGATAGGTGCCCCTGAAGGAACTACTTTTATTGTAAGAAATCTATTTTATAACACGCCCGCGAGACGCAAGTTTTTAAAAACGCCTGTCACAGAAGCGGGATATATAGCCGATGTTGTTGAGAAGATTGCTTTGTCACATCCTGAGGTTTCCATTCGTTTTATCAACAATGGACAAACCAAGCTTCATACAACCGGTAATGGTAAAATCAAGGATATAATCTATAATGTGTACGGTAGAGAGATTACGGCTGCATTACTTCCTGTTGAATTCTCATCACACAATGTGTCGATGACAGGATTTATCGGCAAACCGATTCTTTCAAGAGGTAACCGTGCATACGAGAATTATTTTATAAATGGTCGTTATATAAAGAGCAATCTGATATCCAAGGCTATAGAAGAAGGCTATCACGGATATATGATGCAACATAAGTATCCGTTCACTGTTCTTCATATCGACATAGAGTCTTCTCTGCTTGATGTTAATGTACATCCTTCTAAGATGGAACTTCGTTTCCGCAATGCAGAGGAGATTTACCAGAATATTATTAATGCAATACGATATGCACTTACACACAAGGAGCTGATACCCGAGGTTAGTGCTCCGACACCGAAACCGATGCCAAAGCAGCAACAACCACCGCAACAACCTCAAAACAAGTCGGAACAGCTAAATGTAGAACATGTCAAACAAGAAGTTATTAAAAAAGAGCGTGCACCCGAAGTGTTTGAGATAAACAGAATCGCGGCAAATATAAAGAAGACGGATGAGGCACTTTATAAAGAAAAGCTGGTTATTTCACAACCGATTGTACCGTCAAAGGCTATTGAAGAAAAAGCTGATAAGATAGTTACGGTTGTTAAGGAAGAAACACCTTACAATGTTGCGAAAAAAATTGATATTCCAACTACCGGAGAGACATCTCCAAAATCAGAGCAGGAATCACAGGATGTGCCTAAATCGGAGCAAATAACCTCGACTGAACAGATGTCTCTTTTTACAGGCGAAAAACTTTTGAGCGAACAGGGCATCAAAAAGCAGAAAATTATCGGTCAGTTATTTGATACATACTGGTTAGTGGAGTTTGAGGACAAACTGTTCATAATTGACCAGCATGCTGCTCACGAAAAGGTTTTATATGAGCGTACGCTCAAAAATCTTGAAGCCAAGGTGTTTACATCGCAGCAAATTTCGCCGCCGATTATTGTGACACTTTCAATGCAAGAAGAAGAACATCTCAAAAACTACATGAAGTATTTTGAAGAGATTGGTTTTGAAATAGAGCATTTCGGTGGAAGAGAATACTCTATAAGAGCGGTTCCTGACAATCTTTACGGACTCGCGCAGAAAGATTTGTTTATTGAAATGCTTGACTCGCTTGCCACGGATATTAAGCATACGGACAATAATATGATACTCGACAAAATTGCCTCAATGTCCTGTAAAGCTGCAGTTAAAGGCAATCACAAGCTTTCTCTTCTTGAAGTAGAAAATCTTATAAACGAGCTTTTGACTCTTGATAATCCGTATAATTGTCCTCACGGACGACCTACAATTATCTCCATGAGTCAATATGAAATCGAGAAAAAATTTAAAAGGATTATATGATGAAAGAACCTCTTATTATTCTTACCGGACCGACTGCCGTAGGAAAAACAGCACTTTCCATTGCGCTCGCCAAGGCTGTCAACGGTGAGATTATCAGCGCTGATTCAATACAAGTGTATAAGTATATGGATATCGGTTCAGCCAAAATCAAGTCCGAAGAGATGCAAGGTATTAAACATTATCTGGTTGATGAGATAGAACCTGATGAAGAGTTTAATGTTATGCTTTTTCAAAAGTATGCCAACGAATATATTAATCAGATTCGTGCAAAAGGCAAGATTCCGATTATTGTCGGCGGTACAGGATTTTATATTCAGGCAGTACTTTACGGAATTAATTTTACAGAGCATGAAGCTGATACAACATACCGTAATGAGCTAACAAGACTTTCAGAAGAACACGGCCCTGAATTTTTGTATGAGCGTTTAAAAGAAGTGGACCCGGAATATGCAGATACGGTTCATGCCAATAACCAAAAACGTGTTATACGCGCACTTGAATACTATCATCAGACAGGACAGAAGTTTTCGTTGCATAACGAAGAACAACGCGAAAATGAATCGCCATATAACTTTGCATATTTTGTGCTTGCTGACGAGCGCGAACGTTTATATAACAGAATAGAGCAGAGAATAGATATAATGCTTGAAGAAGGTCTTGTAGACGAAGTTAAAGGACTGCTCGACAGAGGATACGCAAGAAATCTTGTATCCATGCAAGGACTTGGTTACAAGGAAATTGCTGCATATCTTGAGGGAGAGATTACTCTTGAAGAGGCCGTTTATATTCTTAAGCGCGATACAAGACATTTTGCAAAGAGGCAGCTTACATGGTTTCGCCGCGAAAAAGAAGTGACATTTATCGACAAGGCCAAAGCAAATTATGATGATAAAGTAATACTTGAAGAAATGCTTCAGGTTTTAAATGAGAAAGGAATTATTTAGTAATGACAGAGAGTACAAAGCAGATGTATCTGCAAATGGGAATAAGCGAAAATGTTTTTAATTTCTGTGATGAGATTGAAAAGACACTTTCAGAACGTTTTAAGGAAATCGATGAGGTTGCCGAGTACAATCAGATGAAAGTACTTAAGGCAATGCAAAAAAATCGTGTTAGTGATGTTCATTTTGCGGCAAGTACGGGTTACGGCTATAATGATATCGGACGTGACACTTTAGAACAGGTATATGCCGATACTTTTCATACAGAAACGGCGCTTGTTCGCCCGCAGCTTACTTGCGGAACACATGCACTGACAATTGCACTGTCTGCTAATTTAAGACCCGGAGACGAGCTTTATTCGCCCGTAGGCAAGCCTTACGATACTTTAGAGGGTGTAATCGGAATTCGTGATTCTGTAGGCTCACTTAAAGAATACGGCGTTAGCTACAGACAAACCGATTTACTTCCGGATGGGTCATTTGATTACGATAATATAGCAAAAGCAATTAATGACAAGACAAAGCTTGTTACAATCCAGCGTTCCAAAGGTTATGCGACAAGACCGACTTTTTCTGTCAAAAAAATTGCTGAACTTATTGCTTTTATTAAAAATATAAAGCCGGACGTTATTTGTATGGTTGATAACTGCTACGGCGAATTTGTTGAGACAGTAGAACCGTCAGATTTTGGTGCAGACATGATTGTTGGTTCGCTTATCAAAAACCCCGGCGGCGGACTTGCGCCAATCGGAGGCTATATTGCCGGAACAAACGAATGTGTCGAGAGATGCGCTTACAGACTTAATGCTCCTGGACTCGGTAAAGAAGTTGGTGCAACCCTCGGTCTTAATCAGACCTTATATCAGGGATTTTTCCTTGCTCCGACAGTTACCGCAGGAGCACTTAAAGGAGCTCTTTTTGCCTCGGCAATTTATGAAAAACTAGGCTTTAAGGTTGTTCCAAATTCAACCGAAAGCCGTCACGATATTATTCAGGCCATTGATTTTGGAAGCCCCGAGCATGTAATAGCCTTTTGTAAGGGAATTCAGTCAGCAGCACCGGTTGACAGTCATGTTGATCCCGAACCGTGGGATATGCCCGGATATGATGCACCTGTAATCATGGCTGCAGGAGCTTTTATTCAGGGTTCATCCATTGAACTTAGTGCTGACGGCCCGATTAAACCGCCGTATTCAGTATTCTTCCAGGGCGGTCTTACATGGTATCATGCGAAGTTCGGTATTATCAAATCATTACAGAAAATGACAGAAGCAGGATTAATAAAATTGTAGAAATATTTTATTTTTTGTATACATCAATCTTTTGTTATGGTAAAATAACTGATGTATATTGTCATTTGGAAAGGAGCAAATTATGGCACGTTCAGCATCAGCAAGAAATCCTTGGGTGTTACTTTTATTAATACTGGCAGGAGTGGTTCTCGGAGGTTTTTTGGGTTCACTTGCCGAAGGGGTATCTTTTCTTAAGTGGCTTAATTACGGTCAAAGTTTCGGCATAGGCCAGAGCAATCCCGTAGTACTTGACTTAGGTGTGTTTGTCATTACATTCGGCCTCAGTATCAAGATTACTATTGCCGGGATCATAGGTGTAATTTTATCAATATTTATTTATCGCATGTTGTAAAATATTCAACATAATGTTTGAGATGTACCTGGAGAGTACGGTTAACATTATATGAATTATGGAATTAAAGATTTACCGGCAGACCAAAGACCATTGGAGAAATTCATGTCAAAGGGAGAAGAATCTCTGTCGGACGCAGAACTTCTGGCGATTATTATCAGGACAGGAACAAGGAGTTTATCTGCACTTGCACTTGCCGAGGAAATAATCAGGCATTCACACGGCATTGTTGGAATTAACCATATGTCCGTCGAAGAGTTAATGTCGATCAGGGGTATAGGCAAGGTAAAGGCCATTCAACTTAAAGCTATAGCCGAGTTATCCAAAAGAATTGCAAAAACAATGGCTGTAAGTAAAGAATTAACATTTATTTCTCCCGAGACGATTGCCTCATGCTACATGGAGGAAATGCGCCACTTAGAGCAGGAACAGCTCAAGGTTTTATACCTTAATACCAAAGGTAATCTGCTTAAAGAAGAGATTATCACAAAAGGCACAGTTAATATGTCAATTGTTTCACCGCGTGAGATATTTATTAATGCGGTAAAATACAAGGCAGTTACAATAGTGCTTATACATAATCACCCCAGTGGTGATCCAACTCCCAGCAGGCAGGATGTCGATGCTACATACAGGGTTAGGGAAGCAGGAGAGCTTATAGGAATTTCGTTGATTGACCATATTATTATTGGGGATAATAAATATGTAAGTTTGAAACGCGAGGGTTTGTTGTAAAAGAAAGGAGTCGCCGAAAGCATATGACACAGAATGTTTACGGAATAGATATCGGAACAAGCAATATCAAGATATACAGTAAAGCTAAAGATGAGATTTTAAACGAAAAGAATATAATTACAATTTACGATAAAAGTAAGGTATATGCTTTTGGTGATGAAGCATATGAGATGTACGAGAAAGCTCCGTCAGATTTTCAAATTATACATCCGATAAGATACGGAGTTATTGCTGACATTAAGAATATGGAGACCTTACTCAACCGTTTTATCATGAAATTCAGGGGCAAACTTCAAGCGTCAGATTTTTGTATTGCAGTTCCGACGGATGTTACCGAAGTTGAGAAGAGAGCATTTCATGACCTTGTTAAAGACGCCAAGATTAAAGCCAAGAACGTATATGTAATTGAAAAACCTGTTGCCGATGGTGTGGGTGTAGGTATAGATATGGACAGCCCTCGCGGCAATCTTGTTGTTAATTTCGGTGCCGACACAACAGAAATCAGTGTTTTATCACTTGGCGGTATTGTATTAAGCAAATTATTAAAGACTGGCGGCAACAGACTTGATGAGCTTGTTTGTAGTATGGTCAGAAAAAAATATAATCTTGTAATCGGCATGAAAACAGCAGAGCAGTTGAAAATCTGCCTCGGCAATGCGATTCCCGAAGATGTAGAAAACGCAAATGCCGACACCAGTGAACATCCACTTAGCATGAAGGTATACGGCAGAGATCTCGTAAAAGGTCTTCCGGTTGTTAAAGAAATCCTTGCAACAGATGTATGTGAAGCTATTGCAGAGCCGATTTTAAGTGTAATAAGTCACATAAAGCTTATACTCGAGAGGACTCCGCCGGAACTTGCCGCAGATATAATCGATACAGGTATTTATATTACCGGCGGTTCATCCAAATTACATGGTTTTGATAAATTATTGCATAATGAAACCGAACTTACAATCAACATTCAGGAAACTCCTTCTGAATGCGTTGTAAAAGGTATTTCAAAGATACTTTCAACCCCTGAATATTCAGGTCTTATGTATATTCCGAGAGAGAGAGTAATCAACTAAAGGATTGATTTGATGAAAAATAAAGACAGGTTTTCAATTCCGCCCAGATATATTTTATTCGGACTTACGGTCTTATGTGTGATATCCTGTATCCTCAGTGTTGTAAAGTCCGACTATACAAACGGCATAAGGAATGTAACATCTTATGTCATGACACCACTTCAGACAGGGCTTAACAGTATTGCGGTGTGGATATCCGATAAAGTAGATAATTTTGAGACTTTAAAAGAAGTACAGGCCGAGAACGAACAACTTAAAAGTCAGCTTGAGATATTAATGAACGAGAACAGCACCCTTAATCTTGACAGGAATGAGCTCGAGCAATTAAGGATGCTTTATAAACTCGACCAAACATATTCTTATCCCAAGGTTGCAGCACAGGTAATAGCTAAAGATTCAAGTAATTTTTTTAGTACATTTACAATTAACAAAGGCTCTAAAGACGGAATAGCTGTAGATATGAATGTCATTTCCGGCAGTGGCCTTGTAGGTATTGTTACTGCCGTTACCAAAAATACGGCAACTGTACGTTCCATAATTGATGATTTTAGCAATGTAAGTGCAATGATTGCCGTGACATCTGATTTTTGTAATGTTGCCGGCGATTTAACACTTATTAATGATGGCAAAATTCATGTTGAGAATCTCTCAAAAGAGTCTCTTGTAGGTGATGGTTATGCCGTAGTTACTTCGCATATAAGCAGTAAATATCTTCCGGGTATTCTTATAGGATATACCTCAGATATCAAAATCGATGCCAATAACCTTACAAAATCAGGTTATATTACACCGATTGTTGATTTTGAAAACATTCAATATGTTTTTGTAATTACAGAGCGAAAAATAATCGAGTAATTTATTCAGAAGGAAGTGATATCCGTGAGAAAGGCAATAGTGACAGGAATACTGATAATTCTGGCATATGTTGTACAAACAACATTGCTTGAAGCACTCCGTATGGCTTCTATAATTCCCAACCTGTTATTATTTCTTACCTTTGTTTCGGGTTTTATGAACGGTCGTAAAACCGGCTTGTTCACAGGTTTTTTTTGCGGCCTGTTAATAGATGTGTTTTCAACGAGCGTTATCGGTCTTAACGCTATTATATATATGATTATCGGATATTTTAACGGTTGTTTTCAGGCATTATTTTTTGATGAAGATATAAAGTTGCCACTTGTTTTACTTTCAATAAGCGAGCTTACATATGGCTTATTTACTTATATTACAAGATTTTTGCTTAATAACCGTCTTAATATGTTGAATTATATTCTATATCCGGTCATTCCCGAGCTGATTTATACAATAGTGGCTGCAGTATTTTTGTACAGACCGCTTTTGAAATTGTACCACTGGCTTGAGAAAGGAAGTGTTCACGTCGGTGATTAAAGAGTATATTAAAGATTTTTTTCATACATTGTTTTCTGTTATAACTTCTCGTGTTTTTATATTGGGAATAGTTTTTGTTGCATTATTTTCGATTGTAGTTGTTCGTCTTTTTAATCTTCAAATTGTTAATGGAGAGGATTATCTTGAAAACTACGTATATATGACAAAGAAAACTCTTACGTCGTCAAGCACAAGAGGCAATATTTATGCAAGAGACGGAGAAATCCTCGCCTACAACGAACTTGCATATGCAGTAGTGATAGAAGACAGTAATAATTTAAGTTCATCTAAGAGCGGCAACATAATACTCAATGAAATAATTCACAATACAATTAAAATAATCGAGCGAAACAACGATTCGCTTATAAGCGATTTTTCGATAATACTTAACGAGAACGGAGAGTTTGAATTTACTACCGTTTCGGACATTGCAAGACTTCAATTTTTAAGAGATGCTTACGGCGTGACAAGCATTGCGGCACTTGATGAGGACGGCAAAAATCTGTCAAATTCCACTGCTGAAGAGCTTTTTGATTATCTTTGTACCAAAAGATATAATATATATACCGAGTTAAATTATGATACAGTTACAGAGAATATGTCTTCCGATAAAATTAAAGATACAAAGTTTTATACAGCAGAAGAAGCTCTCAAAATTCTTACCGTACGTTATACAATGTCATCCAACTATTATCAAAAATATGTACAGACAACTATTGCTTCAGATGTAAGTGAACGTACTGTTGCTGCAATACTTGAGAACAAAGAAGAACTTCAGTGTGTAACTATTGAAGAAGAAACAATCCGAATATACAACGACAGTGAATATTTTGCTCACATAATCGGTTATACGGGTAAGATTTGGGATGCATCAGAGCTTGCTGTATTACAGACAACCAATCCTTCGTATGCATTAACCGATGTTGTCGGTAAGTCTGGTATCGAGTCAAAATTTGAATCCGAACTCCAGGGCACCAAAGGTACCAAGACCGTTATTGTAGACAGTCTCGGACGTGTACTTGATGTTGAGAATGAGACAGCTCCAACGGCCGGCAATGATATATACTTAACAATTGATTACGAATATCAGAAAGAATGCTATGACATGCTGGAGATGTATTTGGCTGGAATTCTTGAAAGTAAGATTGTTAACCGAGACGTTGTAATCGAAAAGACCACCAGCGCAAAAGACAGATACATTTCAATAAAAGATGTTTATTTTGCACTGTTTTCCAATAATATTATTAGCATTACAGACATGGCCGAGGAAGATGCCAGCGAAGCTGAAACACGAATTTATACAACCTTTGTTGAAAAAAGAGACGATGTTCTTGCTAAATTAAAAGAACAGTTTCTTGCCTCCAAGCCAACGATATACAGTAAATTATCAGAAGAGTATCAGGTATATATGTCATATGTTTATACCATGCTCGTAAGTAATAAGATTTTAGTAGAGAGCAAGATAGACAGTTCAGACAAGACATTTCAGGCATGGAGATACGAAGATTCAATAAGTCTTGCCGAATTTTTGAAATACGCAATAACCAAGAATTGGATTGATACATCAAGACTTGAAGTTTCGGACAAGTATTCCGATACAGAGCAGGTATATGCGGCACTTGTTGAATATATTAACGATAAATTATATAAAGACAATGAATTTTGCCGCAAGCTTTTTAAACAGCTCATCAAAAAATATACAATTTCGGCCAGTGATATATGTTTAATCCTTTTTGACCAGGGAATCATTGAATATGATGAAATTTGGTACAAAAAATTAACAGGTTGCAAAACAGCCGTTGCCTGCGATTTCATAAAAGAGAAAATTCACAATCTCGAAATTACACCTGCTCAACTTGCGCTTGAACCATGTTCGGGTTCTGTTGTAATTACAGATGTTGCTACAGGCGATGTAATCGTTATGGTTACTTATCCAAGCTATGACAACAATATGCTTTCCGGAAGTATTGATGCCAATTACTACAGCAAGCTTATCAATGATAATTCGAGTCCTTTGTATAACAGGGCGACAATGACTAAGGTTGCTCCCGGTTCTACATTCAAGATGGTCTCTGCGGTTACTGCTCTTGAAGAAGGTATCATAACAACAAAACAGAAGATAAAAGACCTTGGTGTTTTTGAAACATTAAAACCTTATTCAAAATGTTGGGTATATCCAAGTACACACGGTTCAATCAATGTCTCACAGGCCATAGAAAAATCCTGCAACTATTTTTTCTATGAAGTTGGTTATCAGATGAGCCTTGATTATAAAGGAATTTACAATTCAACCGTCGGTACGGCAAAACTTGAAAAGTATGCAACAAAATTAGGACTTAACATGCCCTCCGGCATCGAGTTGCCTGAAGCTTCACCGCAGGCAGCTACAGAATATCCCGTTACAGCTGCAATCGGACAGAGTAATAACAGTTTTACCAACATTCAGCTTGCACGTTATATTACAACACTTGCCAATAGCGGTAATAATTACAAACTAACGCTTCTTGACAAAATAACAGATTCAAACGGCCGGACAACATTTTTAAATATGCCGGAACTCGAGAATTCAAATGAATTCAGTGAAAGTACATGGGAAGCAATTCACAAAGGAATGCGTTCCGTAGTAACGACCGGTACAGTTGCAAGTACGTTTAAAAATTTTTCTGTACAACTTGCAGGAAAAACAGGTACTGCACAGGAAAATGCATTAAAACCTAACCATGCGGTATTCGTTGCGTATGCTCCTTTTGACAATCCGGAGATAGGTGTAAGTGTACTCATACCAAACGGATATACTTCATCTTATGCAGCAGAGATAGCGAAAGAAGCATTGTCAATTTATTATGAGATAAATATCGATTCCGAAGAAGAAGCAATCATTCCCGGAAGCGGAGAATATACTGACTAAGCAAAGAAGGGTGGTAGAGATATGAAAAACAATGTAATAATTAAGGGTAACAAATACGGAATAATACTTATTCTTGACAGTGAATTGCCTTTTGAAGAACTAAAAGAAGAAATTATACAAAAATTCAAGGATTCCGCAGGATTTTTCGGCAATGCACAGATGGCGCTTTCAATTGAAGGACGAAAACTGTCTCCTGAAGAGGAAAGAGAACTTCTTGATATTATTTCAACGTATACAACACTGTCAATTATTTGTGTCGTAGATTCCGACAGCAACAGGGAAGAATTTTTCAAAAAATCCCTAGAAAGTAAACTCAACGAATTATCGTCGCAGAGCGGACAATTTTACAAAGGCACGCTTCGAAGCGGACAGGAACTTGAATCTCAAAGCAGTATTGTAATTCTTGGTAATGTCAATACAGGCGCAAAGGTTGTTTCAGCGGGCAATGTTATAATTCTCGGTGCACTTAAAGGAACTGTTTATGCAGGAATAACAGGCAATTCCAATGCCTTTGTTGTTGCACTTGAAATGGATCCGATGCAGATAAGAATCGGCGATGTCATTGCAAGAAGTGCCGATACCCGTAAAAAAGCTGTCGAAAGAGAAGCCAAAATCGCTTATGTTGACAACGGTGCGATTTGTATAGATACACTTAACAAAGATGTTATAAAATATATTAACTGATTTACATTGATTTGCATTGCAAAATATTATTTTTCGTGCGATAATGAAAATAATGGGGCTAATATTGCTTACAAAAAGAATAACGTGGGAGGAACGTGGAAATGAGTGAAGTAATTGTAGTAACATCCGGTAAGGGTGGCGTTGGTAAAACAACTACATCAGCAAATGTAGGAACAGGTCTTGCCAAACTTGATAAGAAAGTAGTATTAATCGATACAGATATAGGACTTCGTAATCTTGATGTTGTTATGGGGCTTGAGAATCGTATTGTATATAATCTTGTAGATGTTGTTGAAGGTAACTGCAGAATCAAGCAGGCTCTTATCAAAGATAAGAGATATCCTAATTTATATTTGCTTCCGTCAGCTCAGACACGAGACAAGAACAGTGTTACACCCGAGCAGATGAAGAAGCTTACAGAAGAACTCAAAGAAGAGTTTGATTACATAATCCTTGACTGTCCCGCAGGTATTGAACAGGGCTTTAAGAATGCAATTGCAGGCGCAGATCGTGCACTTGTTGTTACAACACCTGAAGTTTCTGCAATCAGAGATGCTGACCGTATCATAGGATTATTGGAAGCTAATGAGATGAAGAAGACAGAGCTTATCGTAAATCGTGTTCGTATGGATATGGTTGAAAGAGGCGACATGATGTCAATTGCTGATGTTGTTGAGATTCTCGCAGTTGATTTAATCGGTGCTGTTCCGGATGACGAGAACATCGTTATTTCAACAAATAACGGTGAACCGCTTGTTGGTTCTGATGCACTTGCAGGACAGGCTTACCTTAATATTTGTAAACGTATTATGGGAGAGGATATTCCGCTTCTTGATTTAAGTAACAAGAGCAGCCTTTGGTCAAAACTCGTAGGTTTATTCAAAAGAAATTAATTGGAGGGGAAAAAATGAGCGTATTTGATCTTTTTAAAAAGAAATCTTCAGGAAGCTATGCTAAAGATCGTCTGAAATTATTGCTTGTATCAGATCGTGCCAATTGTTCTCCTGAATTAATGGAAATGATTAAAAAGGATATTATTAATGTAATTTCCAAATACATGGAAATTGATACAGAAGCACTTGATATCCAGATTACGCAGACTGAATCAGACGGCAACAACGGTTTGGTTCCTGCATTATATGCGAATATTCCGATAAGGGATCTTCGTCAGAAGAATTAAGTTTCGATACAATAGGTGTGTTTTATGTTTCGATGGAATGAATATCGTTTTCGCTATTTTGGATGGCGATTGGTGTTATTTGTTATTGCCTTATCAATATTAGGTGTACTTGTAATCGGAAGCGCCTCAACCGAGGGCTATGATAAAAAACAGGCAGCTTGTCTTATTGTCGGTTCAGTAATGATGCTTGCAATTGCTTTTGTTGATTATCATTTTGTACTTAAGTTTTATTGGCTTATGTACATTGTCAATATTGCATTGTTGATATATGTTGAATTCTTTGGCGAATCAGGCGGCGGAGCACAAAGATGGATTCGTTTTGGTTCAATAGGACTTCAGCCTTCGGAGCTTGCCAAAATAATTATGATATTATTTTTAGCAAAGTTCTTCTGGAAATACGAGCATAAAGTTAACAGCTTCCAGATTATTGCCGGTTCTGCAGTATTGTTTGGCATACCGCTTGCACTTGTTTTTGTACAGCCTGACTTATCAACAAGTATTGTTCTTGTGTCCATTTTCTGTGCGGTAATCTTTTTGGCAAATTTAAGTTATAAGATTATTGTACCGATAATGGTGGTTGCATTGCCGACAATAGGTGTTTTATTGTATAAGATTATGCAGGACGGACAGACTTTAATAAGTGATTACCAAAAAGCACGTATTTTAGGATTTTTATACCAGGATAGCAATGATCCGCTTATAGTAAGAATTAATTACCAACAGAAGAATTCCGTTCTTGCAATAGGTTCAGGACAGTTGATGGGCAAAGGACTTAATAACAACACGATTACATCTGTTAAAAACGGTAATTTTTTATCGGAACCGCAAACAGACTTTATATTTTCAATTGTTGGTGAAGAACTTGGTTTTGTAGGTTCGGTTGCTGTAGTTTTATTATTATGTTTCATAGTTATTGAATGTCTGTGGATTGCTTTTCATGCCAAGGATATTGCAGGAAGAGTTATAGCAGGCGGAATGGCAGCAGTTATAGGTTTTCAGAGTTTTATTAATCTTGGTGTTGCTACATGGATTTTACCCAACACAGGACTTACATTACCATTTGTAAGTTACGGAATGAGTTCTCTTATGAGTCTTCTTATCGGTGTTGGTGTTGTGCTGAATGTAAGCATACAACGACCGATGACATTTAAAGAAACACTGAACAGCGGAATTGATTAAAGGGGGCATTTTATGAATATAGGTTTAATTGCACATAATGCGAAGAAAAAACTTATGCAGAATTTTTGTATTGCATACAGAGGCATTTTAAGTAAGCATGTTTTATATGCAACCGGTACAACCGGACGTTTGATTGAAGAAGTTACCAACCTTAATGTTCATAAGTATCTTGCCGGACATTTAGGCGGAGAGCAGCAGCTCGGTTCGCAGGTAGAACATAATGATATAGATTTGGTTATTTTCTTAAGAGATACTGATCCGCTTACATTCAGTTCTCATGAACCTGATCTTACTAATGTATTACGCCTTTGTGATATGCACAACATTCCGATTGCAACTAATCTTGCGACAGCAGAACTTTTAATCAAAGCTTTGGATCGCGGCGATTTGGAATGGCGAGAAATTTATAAATAATTTGGAGATTTATATGACTAAACGTGTACGATATTTTGTAATTGTTTTGTGCATGGTAACAGCATTTATATTAACCGGCTGTTACGTAAGAAATGATAAATTTTTGAAAGAATATAACGGCATAATTGGTTCTAATAACAATTATGCCCTTATTTCGCTTGAGGCAAATGAAAGAATAGATGGTTATTCCGATAATCTTATTGTCGTTCCGGAAGATTATATACAAGAAACAACCGCGGAATTATCCAATGCCGCAGCTTCATTATATTGTCTGGATGATAAAAGCATTATATATGCAGATAATGTTCACGAAGCACTTCATCCTGCAAGTCTTACCAAAATAATGACAGTATATGTTGCTCTTAAGCATGGCAATCTTGATGATATTGTTACAATAACTGATGCCTCTAAAATAACTGAACGCGGTGCTACAGTTATAGGGCTTGAAGCCGGCGATAAGATTTCTCTCAGGGATTTGGTATATTGTGCAATGATTTACTCCGGCAATGATGCTGCAGCAGCAATAGCTGTACATATCAGCGGAAGTGTAGAAGAGTATGCTAAACTTATGACAAAGGAAGCAGCAGCCCTCGGTGCAACCAATACTACTTTTAAGAATCCGCATGGTTTAACCGAAGAAGGTCATATGACCACATTATATGATGTGTATCTTATGCTCAACGAAGCAGTTAAGAATGAAACTGTTAAAGATATGATAAACAGAACCAATTACACATATACTTATACTAAAGCAGATGGTCAGGAGAAAACCAAGACTGTCAAAAGCACCTTGAGATATTTTTCCAACCAGTATGCATATCCGTCAGATATAACCATAATCGGTGGCAAAACAGGTACAACCAATGCAGCAGGATATTGTCTGGCCCTGTATGTCACACACAAGGAATCCGGCAAACAATATATTGCAGTTATTCTTAAAGCCTCCAGTTTAGATAATCTTTATGGTGAGATGAGTTATTTATTGGAATCTTGCGAATAATCATTTGAATTGCTTGATTTTTTCAAAAATGTGTAGTATAATGAATTTACAATTCAATATAAAGTAATCCAATGTAAGGAGGAGATTATCATGGTTCAGATTATTGTAGGTAAAAAGGGTAAAGGTAAGACAAAATATTTACTTGATAAGGTAAATGAGGACGTACAAAAATCTTCCGGTTCAATTGTTTATTTGGACAAAAGCACAAAGCATATGTTCGAGCTTAACAACAAGATAAGACTTATTAACGTTAAAGATTATCTTGTAGAAAGTGCAGATGGTTTTCTTGGTTTTATTTGTGGAATCATTTCACAGGATCATGATCTTGAAAGGATGTATTTAGACAGCTTTTTAACACTCGCATGTGTTGATGATGTAGCTGCAATCTCCGCCGTACTTAAGGATTTACATAAAATCAGTGAGACTTTTAAGGTTGATTTCGTATTAAGTGTTTCTCTTGATGAGAGCGAACTTCCTGAAGAAGCAAAATCAGATGTGATTATTTCATTATAATTTAATAATGTAAACATATAAGGGATTCCAACACCGGTTGAAATCCCTTGTTTTTTGTTACATGGAAGCGTGATCTGCTCCGATGCTTAAAACTCTGCCAAACATGCTGACCATATAAAGCCCCGCAAGTCCGACAAGCGCATACACAATTCTTGAAATCCAACTCATATCACCAAATAAAAAGGCAATCAAGTCAAACTTAAAGAAACCGACAAGTCCCCAGTTAACTGCACCGATAATTACAATTAACAAAACAGTATAATCAAGACCTTTTGAATTCATGGTTAATCCCTCCTTAATCTATAATATTAGGTTGCCTGTCTTTTTATAAAATATTATGGTAAAATCTGCTATAAACAGTCTGTTTTTTCATAGATAATAGGAAAATAAGCCCCTTTTATTTT
>JAZNXQ010000315.1:0-15051 GCA_045593945.1 Lachnospiraceae bacterium
GATACAGTAGGTATTGACTGTGTAGCTATGTGCGTTAATGATATTGCATGTGCAGGTGGAGAGCCTTTATTCTTCCTTGACTACATTGCATGTGGTAAGAATGAGCCTGAGAAGATTGCAGACATCGTTAAGGGTGTTGCAGAAGGCTGTAAGCAGGCAGGCGCTGCATTGATCGGTGGAGAGACTGCAGAGATGCCCGGTTTCTATCCGGTTGATGAATACGACCTTGCAGGTTTCGCAGTAGGTATCGTAGATGAGAAAGATTTGATTACAGGTAAAGACCTTAAGGCTAATGATGTTTTGATCGGTATTTCATCATCAGGTGTACACAGCAACGGTTTTTCACTCGTTCGTAAGGTATTCAAGATGACAGAAGAAAGCCTTAATACATATTATGACTGCCTCGGTGCTAAGCTTGGAGATACTCTTATCGCGCCTACCAAGATTTATGTTAAGGCACTTAAGAGTGTTAAGGATGCAGGTGTTAGAATTAAGGCTTGCAGCCATATTACAGGTGGCGGATTCTATGAGAATATTCCGAGAATGCTTCCTGACGGAATCGTAGCACAGGTTAAGAAGAATGCTTACGAGATTCCTCCGATTTTCAAGATGCTTGCATCTGACGGTAACATCGCAGAAGAGATGATGTACAATACATATAACATGGGTGTTGGTATGGTAATCGGTGTTGATCCTGCTGATGCTGATAAGGCAATCGCAGCAATCAAAGCAGCCGGAGAGAATGCTTTCGTTCTTGGTGAAGCAAAAGCCGGAGATAAGGGAGTTATATTATGCTAAAGATATGCGTTCTTGTATCAGGCGGAGGAACTAACCTCCAGGCTATTATAGACAGAATTGCAGACAATACAATAACAAATACCGAGATATGCGGAGTTATAAGCAACAATCATGATGCTTATGCGTTGGAGCGTGCGAAGACACATGGAATTCCGGCAAGATGTATTTCACCTAAGGATTTTGAGAGCAGAGCAATTTTTCATGATGCTTTGCTTGAGGGCATTAAGGAATATAATCCTGACCTTGTTGTGCTTGCAGGTTTCCTTGTGAACATTACTCCTGAGATTATCAGAGCATATCCAAACAGGATAATCAATATCCATCCTTCGCTTATTCCTTCATTCTGCGGTAAAGGCTTTTATGGTCTTCACGTGCATGAAGGTGTGCTTGCGCGCGGCGTTAAGGTTACAGGTGCGACAGTGCATTTTGTAGACGAGGGAACGGATACAGGTCCTATTATCTTACAGAAGCCTGTAGAGGTGCTTCAGGGTGATACACCCGAGGTCCTTCAGAGACGTGTTATGGAGCAGGCTGAGTGGAATATCTTGCCGCAGGCTATTGATTTAATTGCCAACGGCAAGGTTAAAGTTGAAGACGGCAAAGCCGTAATACTTAATTAAGTTTAACATGACCCGGGGTCGTTTTTGTCGGCGCCGGGTTAAAATAATAAATACGATAAGGAGTAACTAACGATGAAAGTTTTGATTGTCGGAAGTGGCGGAAGAGAACATGCTATTGCATGGAAAGTAGCTCAGAGCAAAAAGGTTGATAAGATTTATTGCGCACCCGGTAACGGAGGTATCAGTGAGATTGCAGAGTGCGTTGATATAGGAGCAATGGAGTTTGATAAATTAGTTGCCTTTGCTAAAAAAGAAGCAATTGATTTGACGGTAATCGGTATGGACGATCCGCTTGTAGGCGGTGTTGTTGATGCTTTTGAGAAGGAAGGTCTTCGTGTATTCGGACCTCGTAAAAATGCGGCTGTTTTGGAAGGCTCCAAGGTATTCTCTAAAGATCTCATGAAGAAGTACAACATTCCTACAGCAGGCTATGATACATTTACAAGTCCCGAAGATGCAATTGCATTCCTTGAGAAGAATGAGAAGTATCCAATCGTACTTAAAGCAGATGGTCTTGCACTTGGTAAAGGTGTTCTTATTTGTAATTCACTTGAAGAGGCAAAAGACGGTGTTAAATCACTTATGCTTGATAAGCAGTTCGGTTCAGCAGGCGATAGCATTGTAATAGAAGAGTTCATTACAGGACCGGAAGTGTCAGTGCTTTCATTTGTAGACGGTAAGACAATCAAGATTATGACATCTGCACAGGACCATAAGAGAGCAAAAGATGGTGACCAGGGTCTCAATACAGGTGGTATGGGAACATTTTCACCGACTCCTTTTTATACAAAAGAAGCAGACGAATTCTGTCAGAAGTACGTTTATCAGGCAACTGTTGATGCTATGAGAGCAGAAGGAAGAGAGTTCAAAGGAATTATTTTCTTCGGTCTTATGCTTACACCTGACGGACCGAGAGTACTTGAGTATAATGCCCGTTTTGGTGATCCCGAAACACAGGTTGTACTTCCTCGTATGAAAAATGATATTGTGGAAGTATTTGAGGCTTGTATCGACGGAACGCTTGATAAGATTGAACTTGAATTTGAAGAAGATGCGGCTGTTTGTGTTGTTTTGGCATCTGACGGATATCCTGAGAAGTACGAGAAGGGCTTTGTAATCAAAGGTCTTGAGAATTTCAAGGATAAAGACGGTTACTATGTATTCCATGCAGGAACTAAGAAGGTAGATGGCAACATCTTGACCAACGGCGGAAGAGTACTCGGTGTAACAGCCAAGGGCGCAGACCTTAAGCAGGCACGTGCCAACGCATACGAGGCTACAAAATGGGTCAACTTTGATAACAAGTATATGCGTAATGATATCGGTAAGGCGATTGACAAAATATAAAATTCATAAAACGGAGGCCTTTATGAGAAGAAAATTATTGAGTGTTATTATTGTAACAGCATTAATGAGTATGATGAGTATTGGCTGCGCCGACAAGGCAGTTGAGAGCACAACAACAGCACCGGCGCCAACTACGACAGAGACTCCGACGACAATTCAGTCAGATGATTTCGAAGAAATCATTGTTACGACGCCACCGGAGACAACGACAGTACCGGAGACAACGACAGTACCGGAGACGACAACAGTTGCTCCGACAACGACGGTTCCGCTTCCACCTCTTGATATAACTGTTGATGAGCTTGGAAATTATTATTCTAATGCAGGTCAGGGTAAATATGCATGGGAAAATAAAGCGAATTTTTTCTATTTTACCATGAAGACAGCCGGAACGTTAGCATATCAGTATTTGGTGCCGGAGTATCATTTTTTTAATGATATAAATTTCACGGGTATGTTTGAATATATCGAGACAGATAATGGAGACGGTACTAAGACGGTAATAATGGAACTTCGGCAAAATGCCTGTTATTTGCAGGGTAAAGGTCAAAATGGTGATGATTTAGTAGGTGTTAAATCAATGACTTTTTTGGTAGACAAATATACAGGACAGTGTATTACTCCTACAACAATGGATCCGTTTCAGTTTGAATACAGAGGTAAAATGATAGAGCTCAAGGCTGTGGCAACGGTAACCGAAGCATATGATTTTGACAATCGAACAATAGATCCGGGGCATTATTCAGTAAAATATAAGGTTGTTTGCCCTTCTGATTATGATGGATTGGTATATGGTCTTGCAACATGGGATGAAACAAGCATTAAAGAGTTGGAGACAAAAAGTTTACAAATTCAATACGGTGGTCGTGTATATCACATATCCGAATTCCCCTGTGCAAAGCTTGTATTCTTCGATAAATAAAAATATTGTATAATAAAAAAGACGTATTCATTTAGTGAATACGTCTTTTGTTATTTTTAATTATTCTTTGATTTTCATTCTGTAACAAAGGAATGCAAACAGTACACTTAAAAGCATAAGGCACATTGCGATGCCAAGGTTGGTTATGTTATACGGAATCGGAACAATAAGTGAAACCATCATACATCCGATTGCGAGAATCATCATTACAAACATTGCAACAAACACAGGCATACTCTGTTTAACCACAGCGGCTTCATTAACCCAATTGAAATTGGGAGCAAGGATATTAAGAAGCAGGGCAAATGTTGTTGAAAGCAGGATAAGTGCAGTCATAACAATGAAACATACCAAAGCATCAAGAATTGATAAGTCTAATGAAAATTTAAATATTATCGAACTTATCAAAGCTACGGGAACAGTGAGCGTTATGTTTACAAGCATCTTAGCGTTCATATTGGTGTGCTGAGGTATAGGAAGCGTCTGCGTAATCCAAAGAGACTTGCCTTCGAGTGATATAACAGAAGCCGTTGTAGGTGCCATACAAAGAACAAGACCTGCTATGTAGGGGATGCATCTTGCTATAAATGAAGACATATCGCCGAGATCTGCAGCACCCGTCTGTATAATTGTATCGATAGGGACAAAACATGAAGCAACGGCAAGTACAAGTACCATAAGTGGTGAAAAGGCAGTGTTTACAACATATGCAGTACAGCCGAAGTAACGGCGCATTTCTTTTTTGTAAATAGCCATGAACGGTGAACTTGTCTTGGTTGTCTTATATACGTAATTAGCCTTGGCGCTTCTTGCATTTAATGATGTATATATTTTTTTGTAAAGCGGTGCAAGGATTGCAATTGTAATAGCCATTGAACCTACTGATAAAAGTACAAACAACACAAAGTAAAGCAAATTCATTCCTTCGATATTAAATGCCGTATTATAAAGAATTGAAGGCGGATAGAAGGTACTTGCGAGGTTCATAAATGCATCGCCGAAGCTTTCGAGTGCCTCTTCGGATACATTTGACATTGTCATTGAGAAATATAATACTGCAAACAAAGCTACGAAGCTAAGCAATATTGTAACGATAGCTTTGTGTCGGAAACGTGATGCAACAAAGGAAATTGCGATTCCGATAAAGGTTGAAATTGCAAGAGGAAACAGCGGTACAACAAACATTGACAACAGATACAAAATACAAAACATCACGCCGGGTTTAGCAACAAAAATAACAGGAATAAGTGCCGGCACCATTATTGATACGGCAAAAAAGAAGTTCACCAGATATATGGCTGTAAGTCTGCTTGCAATAAGTGTGCTTGTCTTAATCGGAAGAGCGGTAAGAAGCTCATAATCACGATTATTAAATAAAAGTCCCGAGGTTTTAAGTACAGTGGTTACAAGTATTACGATACTTGTGATTGTATAATAAAAAGCCGGAATAACATTGGTTGCATTCATCATACAAAAAACTACCGAAAACATAACACTGTAAAGTGCAATAAAAATCGCCAGTGCAAAGTACAAAAGCCCAAGAAGGAGCATGCTGCGTTTTTGCTTTTTGCCCTTAGGAAAAAGCGTATACACCTGAACCTTCGTAAGGTTTAAAAAGTTACTCATTGGATACCACCTCCATGAATACCTCTTCAAGAGAGCTGTCACCGAGGATTTCTTCTGTGATTCCATGGGCAAGTAATTTGCCGCCTTTTATAATGGCGATTTTGTTACATAATTTCTCAGCTGTGTCAAGAACATGAGTAGAGAAGAAGATTGCGCCGCCTTTGTCGCAAAGGTCATGCATCATATTTTTAAGTTCCAGGGCCGCCTTGGGGTCAAGACCTACAAACGGTTCGTCGAGAACGAGGAGCTTAGGTGAATGTATGAAGGCAGAGATGATTGCAAGTTTCTGCTTCATACCATGTGAATATGAAGAAATAAGGTCACCTAAGTTGGCTGTAATTTCAAATGCATCAGCATATTTCTTGATAAGGACGTCGGCTTCCTGTTGAGGTACTTTGAATACATCCCTGATAAAGTTGAGGTACTTGATACCTGTGAGATTATCGTATAAATCGGGGTTATCCGGAATATAGGCAGTAACAGATTTGCATGCGAGCGGATCAGCCTTTACAGATTTGCCGTCGATGAAAATCTCGCCTTCTTCAAAATCAAGAACACCTGTAACGGCACGAATTGTCGTAGTCTTGCCTGCACCGTTATGACCGATAAAACCATAGATATCTCCGGCACTTACCGTAAGGGTAAGATTGTCTACGGCTTTTTTGCCGTTTTTGTAAGTTTTTGAAAGGTTTTTAATTTCTAACATATTTATATCTCCCATCAATATAATTTTGTAATACAGGGTATATTCTATCATTATATAGGAGAATAAACAAGAAAAACGACAAATATTTTGATTGTTTTGCATAAAGTAATTGCAAAAAGCAGATACAAAGAATTATAATTAAAATGATGTACAGCAGTATTATTTTTAAGGAGTTATTAAAGTGAACGGATTTTGTGATGATAGAAGAATAGTTCTTGCAAGTGCTTCTCCAAGAAGGAAAGAGTTGCTTGAGCAGGTTGGATTTGAGTTTGATATAATAACGAGTGACTGTGAAGAGATTACTACAAAGACGAAGCCGTCAGAGGTTGTGGAGGAGTTGTCATATCTTAAGGCTACGGATGTTGCGGATAAGCTTGATAAGAATTCTGAAAGGTTGCTTATTATTGGTTCGGATACAGTTGTTGCACTTGATGATATGATTATGGGTAAGCCAAAGGATGCTGAAGATGCATTTAAGATGCTTAAGGCATTGCAGGGGCGTGAACATTCGGTAATTACAGGTGTTACGATGATTTTTACGGAGCCAGGCAAGGAAGAGAAAAAGATTGTTTTCTCAAAAGAAACAAAAGTTTGGTTCTATTCTATGAATGATGACGAGATACGTGCATATATTGATACAAAAGAACCCATGGATAAGGCAGGAGCTTACGCAATACAGGGACTTTGTGCTGCGTATATAGAGCGTATCGAGGGTGATTATAATACCGTGGTCGGTTTGCCGGTTGCGGAAATTTGTAAAGTGCTTAGAGAATATAAGGAGGACTAGCAGTTATGGAAGGTTATGAACAGGAATGTGCAGAGGTTTTACTTAAGGAGCAGGAGAGAGTATTTGGCGAGAAGGTTGCCGATACGGTTGAAGAAGCAATTGAGTTTTTGGAGGATTGCTTTGCAGTTGTACTTAATAATGCAGCAGACATAAGAGAATACTGGGATGAGTGCGGTATTGACTGTGAGGGTATGTCAGATGAGGATATCCTTGAGGCGGATGAGGTTTTTGCCCTGCCGTGCGGAAAATATATGGTGCTTGAGGTTTAGAAAATTGCGAAGGATTAAATTAGTATTGCCGACAATACTTTTAATAGCGGTATTGTTTTCGGGATGTACCATAGGAAATACACGATTTGTTTTTGGCGAAGCTGAAAAACGTGAGATTGTTTTTGATATGGGCAGTTACGGTGATTGCGATAAGCAGAAGGCGATGGTTTATCTTCTGATTGCCAAGGCGGAGTATGAGAAGATTTTTGGTGACGATGTCTGGCAGATGCAAATAGAAGATATGTCCATGGAGGAGTTTGTCAAGAATAATACTTTCAGTGAACTTTTGCAGAGAGAAAGCATGAGTGCGCTTGCAGAGAACGAAGGCATAGAGCTTTCTGAGGAGCAGCTTAAGGCATTATCTGATGCGACAGATGAACTTTATGAGAGTATTGATGCGGTATTGCTTGAGGATTACGGAATAACAAAGCAGGATATAGAAGGCGTGTTTAGAGCGAGATTGTTATCGGAGCTCATATTTGATGAGATTGCAGCTACTGTTAATACGGAGATTAGTGATTCGGAGGCCAAGGTTATTACTGTTTTGTGCGTGAAGCTTGACGAGGCTTACGAGCCGAATGAAGAGGGTTTTGCGGAGTTGTTTTCAGGTGATGCAGTTGCGGAAGTTGATATTTGCCGAGGAGAACTTGAAGAGAAAATAGGCAAAGAAGCAGAAACAACAGTTTTTGCACTTGAAGAAGGCGAAATAAGTGATATAATTACTGTTGGAAATGAAAGTTATGTTTTTAAGTCCGTAAGTGCTTATGATGCAGATAAGACCGGGAAGAACAAGGTGGTTATGTTAGAGCAACGAAGGCAGGAAGCTTTTATGGCAACTTATAAGAGCTTTATGGATTCTACGGAATATAAGACAAATGATAAGGTTTGGAACACACTCGTAATTACCGATTTTGACGGAGTATCTTTTGGTGGTTTTTATGATATATGTGACAAATACGGAATTTGAGGTTAATAAATGAAGGTCAGTAAAAAGCTTAAGACAGCGGTCGTAATATGGCTTACGTCGATGTGCTGCATGTGGGGACTGCTTGCTGCGTCCTTTGGCATGTATCTAAAACTGAATAATGAAGTTAAAGGTATGAAGCAGACTGCTCTTTTGTGGAAAGAAAAACAGGATGCCTTGGGTGATTTTGTTACCGTGTTGGATAACAGTGAGCCGGATGCAATCGGAACGAAGGAGACTGAACAGCAAAAGGATATAAGCCTTAAGGGTATTGATGACGAGGACGGTTATGAGAACAACGAAGCATCTAAGATGAATTCTTCGCAGGCGGGAGAGGATAATCCTGCAGATGAGCCGGATGTTGAAAAGATTCAGGAGTCTGTTGCGAAAGAGCCTAGGGAAGTATCGTTGTTGTTTGCAGGAGATTTATTGCTTTCAGGTGCAATACTCAGGCAGTACGATAGGCATGAAGGACAGATTACGGGACTTACCGTGGAGAGCTTGCTTGATAAGATGAACAAGGCGGACATTTTTATGGTAAATCATGAGTTTCCGTTCAGCGACAGAGGCGAGCCGATGCCTAATAAGGAATATACATTCAGGACTCCGCTTGACAGACTTCATCTTCTTGGTGATTTGGGTATAGATATTGTTTCACTTGCCAATAATCATGCACTTGATTATGGCCTTGATGCACTTATGGATACATTCACGGCACTTGATGATGCCGATGTTAAATATGTAGGTGCCGGTGAGAACCTGGAACGAGCCAAAGCATTAGAAATAATAGAGAAAAACGGCAGGAAGATAGGATTTCTTGCGGCTTCCAGAGTAATTCCGGTTACGAATTGGAATGCTACTGATACTAAGGCAGGACTTTTTACTACGTATGATCCGACAAGACTTATTGAAGAAATCGAAGCAGCTGATGCAGAATGTGATTTTCTTGTTGTATATGTTCATTGGGGACTTGAATATCACGAGACTCCGGAACAGTATCAGGTGACTATGGCGCATCAGTATATAGATGCAGGTGCAGATGCCGTAATCGGAAGTCATCCGCATGTTGTACAGGGAGTGTCGTATTACAAAGGCAAGATTATTGCATACAGTCTTGGTAATTTTATCTTTGGTAATACGATAAAACAGGGTATGATGCTTGAACTTACACTTGGCACAGATGATGAGGTTAAGGCAGAACTTGTTCCGTTTTATTCGCCGGGATTTCAACTTCAGGAGATGGCAGAAGATACAAAACAAGAGTTTTTTAAGTATATATCAGGCATTTCTTATGGAGCAGGCGTTGATGAAAATGGATTAATTTTACCGTTGCAATAAAATAAAAACAGAGTTATACTTACTAACAGGGGTTTTTCCCCTGTTATTTTTTGCAGAAGAAAAGGAGATTTTATTATGCCTGAATTTACAGAAGAAATGATTAAAAGCCTTGGTGAGAAGGCGATTAACTTTGGTATTGATATTCTCATTGCCTTAGTTATTTTATTTATCGGTAAAAAGGTTATCAAATTTCTTAACAAGCTTGTTAAAAAGATATTTGATAAGACTGAACTTGATGTTGGTGTTGAGAAGTTTTTGATGTCACTTATTAATCTTGCACTTTACGCAATTTTGATTGTTATAATTGCTAAGCAGGTTGGTTTTGACACAGCATCTCTTATTACTGTTATCGGTTCAGCAGGTCTTGCAATAGGTCTTGCACTTCAGGGAAGTCTTTCTAACTTTGCGGGTGGTGTACTTATTCTTGTACTTAAGCCTTTCCGCGTGGGCGACTATATTGTTGACGGCGGAACAGGTCTTGAGGGTACTGTTGAAGATATTGATATTTTCTATACAAAACTTGCTACACCTGATAACAAGAGCGTTTGTATTCCTAACGGTTCACTTTCTAACTCAGGTATTACCAATGTAAGTGCAAAAGGTAAACGTCGTCTTGATTTTACGGTTGGAATCGGTTATACATCAGATATTAAGCTTGCAAAGAAGCTTATCACAGATGTTATTTCTAAGAGAGAAAAGGTTCTTAAAGATGAGGATGTTACAGTATTCGTAGGCAACCTTGGTGAGAGCTCGGTAGATATCGGTTTCAGATGCTGGGTTAATGGTGCAGATTACTGGACAGAGAAGTGGGAGATTCTTGAGGAAGTTAAGCTTACATTTGATGCTAACGGAATTGAGATACCTTTCAATCAGCTCGATGTACATATGAAGAATTCATAATAATATAAAAGTGTATTTGCAAGAGAATAACTTGCGAATACACTTTTTTGTATACTTATCACATGAAAATGGACTGCTGCATATCGCAACAGTCCAAAGCTATTTACTTTGCAAGATAATCTTTATAAATCGCAATAACTTTCTTCATGGCTTCTTTGCCGGGAGCACCGATGGTTACACGTTTTTCAACGCATGTACGTATTGAAATTGCTTCGTAGATATCCTCTTCAAATGCCGGACAAATCTTTTTATATTCATCAAGCGGAAGCTCATCAAGAGGAATATCTTTCTCAATACACATAAGAACAAGCTGTCCTACGATACCGTGTGCATCCCTGAAAGGTACACCGTGGTTAACAAGGTAGTCTGCAACGTCTGTAGCATTAGTGAAGCCGTTTTTCGCACTTTCCTCCATGACATCCTTGTTAAAATGTGTTGTAGCAAGCATTCCCGTGAAAAGTTTGATGCAACCTTTTGTAGTGTCGATGGCATCGAAAGTAAATTCTTTGTCTTCCTGCATATCCTTGTTGTAAGCAAGAGGAAGTCCCTTCATGGTAGTGAGAAGAGAAACAAGTGCACCGTATACACGCCCTGTCTTACCCCTTACAAGCTCTGCAATATCGGGATTCTTTTTCTGGGGCATGATGGAGCTTCCGGTACTGTAAGCATCATCAAGCTCTATAAAACGATATTCATTGGAGTTCCAGATAATAAATTCTTCGCAGAAACGGCTTAAATGCATCATGATTGTTGAGAAAGCGCTGAGCATCTCGATAAGGTAATCTCTGTCGGCAACCGAATCCATGCTGTTTAAAGTAGCACAGTCAAAGCTAAGGAGAGAAGCAGTATATTCGCGGTCAAGCGGATATGTAGTTCCTGCGAGTGCTCCGGAGCCGATAGGAGAAGTATTCATTCTCTTAATTATGTCGGCAATTCTTGAACGGTCACGCTTAAACATCTCAAAATATGCGCCCATGTGATGAGCAAGTGTAATAGGCTGCGCCTTCTGAAGATGAGTAAAGCCGGGCATGTAAGTCTCTGTGTTCTCGTCCATTATCTTAAGAATAGTCTCTAGTAAATCCTTGAGTAATGCATCGGTCTCTTTGAGTTCGTCTCTTGTATATAACTTCATGTCAAGGGCAACCTGGTCGTTGCGGCTTCTGCCTGTGTGAAGCTTTTTGCCGACATTGCCGATTCTCTCGATAAGGTGAGCCTCCACGAAGCTGTGGATATCCTCGTGCTCTGAATTGTCCAAATCAAGAATATCATTATCGATATCAGATAAAATTCCTTTAAGTCCTTTAATAATCTCGTCGCGTTCTGCATCTGTAAGTATCTGCTGTTTTGCAAGCATCGTTACGTGAGCAATGCTGCCCTCGATATCCTGGCGGTAAAACTTTCTGTCGAAGGATAAGGATGCACTAAAGATAAATATGAGCTGGTTAGTTTCTTTGGTGAAGCGTCCACCCCATAATTTCATGTTGTTTCCTCTTTTCTGTTTGTAATAAATATTTATGCTAGAAATAGTATATCATAAAAAAATAAAATTTCCACAAGATTATGCAAGTTGTATTTTTTTTTGTTTGAAGAGGACGGATGTTATAATAATTTTGTGGCTGAATTTTATATAATATGATAAGATATAAATAATAAAAAATATCGGAATAGCGTTTTGAGTAAATATATAAAGGAGTGGGTGAAGTATATGAGAAGAGTAATTTGGATTGTGCTTGACAGCGTAGGCATGGGGGAATTGCCGGACGCGGATAAATATGGTGACGTGGGAAGTAACACGCTTGGCAACATAGCGAAGATTCGTCCTATGGCGCTTGATAATATGAGAAAACTAGGGCTTGGTAACATTGACGGAATGAAAAATATTGAGTCGGTTAAGACACCGATTGGCTGTTACGGAAGACTTGCCGAGGTCTCACAAGGCAAGGATACGACAACCGGTCACTGGGAGATGGTGGGTGTTGTGTCTGAGAATCCTGCTCCGACATATCCTGACGGTTTCCCGAAGGAGGTCATAGACGCATTTTGCAAGGCGGCAGGCGTGGAAGGTGTTCTTGCTAATTGCGTAGCTTCGGGTACCGAGATTATTAAGAGACTCGGCGAGGAGCATTTAAGAACGGGCAAGCCCATAGTGTATACCTCGGCTGACAGCGTATTTCAGATTGCAGCACACGAGGAGGTTATTCCTGTACCGCGTCTGTATGAAATCTGCGAGGCAGCAAGGGAGATTCTTACGGGTGAGCATGCTGTCGGACGAGTTATAGCAAGACCGTTTGTCGGTAAGAGTGCGGCAGATTTTACGCGTACATCAAACAGACGTGATTTTTCGCTTGTTCCGCCAAAGTACAATTTGCTTACAAGGCTTACGGAGGCAGGAGTGTCGGTATATGCAGTCGGCAAGATAGAGGATATTTTCTGTGGTGAAGGCATTACCGAAGCAGTTCACACGAAGGACAATAACGATGGAATCGATAAGACACTTGAGTATATGGATAAAGCAGAGAACGGACTGATTTTTACAAATCTTGTTGAAACTGACATGACATATGGTCACAGGAATGATGTGGAGGGCTACGCAGGCTGTGTAGAAGCATTTGATGCAAGACTTCCTGAGATTATGGACAGACTTAAGAGTGAAGACATTTTGATTATAACTGCGGACCACGGCTGTGACCCGACGACGGAGAGCACGGATCATTCAAGAGAATATGTACCGGTGCTTTACTATGGCAAGCCGCTTAAGGAGAATGTGAACTTAAGAACGGGCAAGACCTTTGCCAACATAGGACAGACAGTCGGCAAGTATCTCGGACTTAAAAAAGGCATTCCTGCAGGCAGAAGCTGTCTTACAAGAATTTTGCGTTAGAGGTGAATATTATGAGAATGTATGATCTTATTATGAAAAAACGTAATGGCGGAGCTCTTACAAAAGAAGAGATTTATTATATGATAAATGAGTACACAAACGGCAATATACCGGACTATCAGATGTCGGCATTTATGATGGCTGTGTATTTTAAAGGCATGACGGAGGAGGAGACCGTTAATCTTACGATGGCGATGGCAGAGAGCGGCGACATGATGGATTTGTCGGCGATTGACGGACTTAAGGCGGACAAGCACAGTACCGGCGGTGTCGGCGACAAGATTTCGCTTGTGCTCGGACCGATGGTCGCGGCACTCGGTGTGCCCGTTGCCAAGATGTCTGGAAGGGGACTCGGACATACAGGCGGAACGATTGATAAGCTGGAGAGCTTTCCGGGATTTTCAACTTCACTTACCACGGAGAAGTTTATCGAAAATGTTAACAGGATTAAGATTGCGATTGCCGGACAGACGGCTAATCTTGCGCCTGCGGATAAGAAGCTTTATGCACTCAGGGATGTTACGGCGACGGTTGATAATATTTCGCTTATTGCAAGCAGTATCATGAGTAAAAAACTTGCATCCGGAAGTGATGCAATAGTGCTTGATGTCAAGACCGGAAACGGTGCATTTATGAAGACAGAAGCGGATGCAGTTGCACTTGCAAGGGAGATGGTTCAGATTGGAACCGGCGCAGGGCGTAACACGGTTGCGATTATTTCAGATATGAACCAGCCGCTTGGCTTTGCTGTCGGTAATGCCTTAGAGGTTAAAGAGGCCATTGATACACTTAAAGGTGAAGGACCTGAGGATTTGCTTGAACTTGCGGTTGTGCTCGGAACTTACATGCTTCTTGGAGTGAAACGTTTTACAGATGAAAAGGAAGCAAGAACGGCACTTTATAAGACGATAGAAGACGGTAGTGCACTTAAGAAGCTCGAAGAGTTTGTTGAGGCACAGGGAGGTAATCCAGAGGCAGTGCGCAATCAGGAGCTTCTTCCAAAGGCAAGTATAGTTATGGAGATAAAGGCGCAGGAAGCCGGTTTTGTCGAAAAAATTGAGACTGATGAGATAGGGATTGTGTCTCTTATTCTTGGCGGCGGACGTGAAACGAAGGAGAGCGACATTGATTTATCCGTCGGTGTCATAATTTGTAAAAAAATCGGTGATGCCGTAGAAAAAGGGGAGACGATAGCCGTTCTTCATGGTAATGATCTTAAGAAAATGGAGCAGGCAAAAGAGCGTTTTATAGCGGCTTATACATTCTCGAAGAGCCCTGTTACGAGGGAGGCACTTGTAAAATGGATAATAAGTGACAAGGGAAGTAAGAAATATTGATTTTAAATTGATTTTTCATATATTTGTCATTGAATTATTGACAAAAATGTATTAAAATGTATAGTGGTCGTTTTAATAGTTTATTTTATTTAATTTATATAGGAGGAATTAAGATGGCAAGAAAAATGAAAACCATGGATGGAAATACAGCCGCAGCTCACGTGTCATATGCGTTTACTGATGTTGCTGCTATCTATCCCATCACACCTTCTTCACCGATGGCTGACTACACAGATATGTGGTCAACACAGGGAAGAAAGAACATCTTCGGACATACAGTATTATTGTCTGAGATGCAGTCTGAGGCCGGCGCAGCAGGTGCTGTTCACGGTTCATTACAGGCAGGTGCTTTAACAACAACTTATACAGCATCACAGGGCTTATTACTCATGATCCCGAACATGTATAAGATCGCAGGTGAGTTATTACCGGGCGTTATCAACGTAACAGCACGTGCTTTAGCAAGCCATGCATTATCAATCTTCGGAGATCATTCTGATATTTATGCATGTCGTCAGACAGGTTTCGCTATGCTCTGTTCAAGCAATGTACAGGA
>JAZNXQ010000316.1:0-5757 GCA_045593945.1 Lachnospiraceae bacterium
AAGGTGCGGATCAAACTGCGTGCCTACACGCATATCAATTCTTTCATAAGCTTCTTGCGTGGAAAGACCTGAACCGAGAGGCTTCGGTGCACACCAGCTTGCAAATGTACTTATAAGTGACAAAAGCTGTGCGGAGAACAAAATCTCGTCGCCTTTAAGATGATTGGGATAACCCGTGCCGTCGTACGATTCATGATGCTGCAGTATAATGTTGGCAACAGGGAAGCTTTCATCGTAAAGTTTGGCAAGACGATAACCTACTTCGCAGTGCTTGGTCATAACCTCTAATTCTTCAGGTGTTCGTTTATGGTTACGGATAATCTCCGTCGGAATAGCAATAAAACCGATATCGTGTATACGCGAAGCAAGTCTTAAATTAGACAAAGTATGCTCGGGAAGCTTGAGGTAGTGCCCGAAGTCGTTTATGTATTGGATTTCACGTTCGCTTGTTTCGGGATTAATATATTTTTTGTCATAAAGATGCTGAATAATGTCCGTAAAAATATTCTGTTTGGATTTGAAGACAGTCTTATCATGGTACATAACCTGCTCTGCATCTGCAAGTGTCTTCATGAGGTCTGTGCCCGGTTCCGTACAGGATGCAATGCCTAATGAAATCGATGGAGGAAGATACATACCATCAAAGCTTTTACATGCCTGTTTTACTGCTTTGCAGAAGTTTTTGGCTTCTTCAAATGTAGTGTCGGGCATTATAACATTAAACTCATCTCCGCCAAAACGTCCAATGATACATCCGGGTTTGGCACAGCTTTTCATGATGTTGGTAATTGATATTAAAAGATAATCTCCGGCGGCATGTCCGAAAACATCATTGGTGAGCTTCAGATTATTAACATCTCCCGCAACAATTGAAACAGGATGCTCCGGTGAGGGTGTTAACTTGGCAAGAAACTTGTTACAAAACTCGCGATTGAATGTGCCGGTAAGAGCATCATAGTTGTTGAGTGAGTCAAGTCTTGAAATCTTTTCTTTCAAAGAGTCCAAAAGCTCATATGTAGACTCTAAATTAGCTTTGATTTTCCATTGTTCATCAGAAGGTAAATCCTTTAATATGAGATTCCATTGCTTTTTAAGCTTGTTGATTTCAGCTGCAACCGAGTCTGAACTGTCAAGGATTAAAGATGTTTTGTCATTCATGTATAAATCCTCCTTAAAAGAAAATCATACCAATCACATGTAATATTAAAATTGAAACAGGGTAAATTGCGTAAAACAGATAAGTACACTTAAAACCTTGTTTGCCGTTATAAAGGTTAATCGGTATAAATGCCAAAAGTGCGAGCAGATAACCGTTAAATATGCTTGCGAGTATTGTAAGAAGAGGGCATGCTATATTAAAGAAAAGCTTCTTCTCACGTGTGGCATACATAAGTGCCGTAAGGATTATGCCGTATCCGAGCGTGCCAAAATCCGTATGGCAAAAATGACTTGCAAAAATCCCTGCAAAAAGGCAAATTGACTGGACAAGAAGATTGCCCGAAAACTTACGGATGCCGACAATAACCAAAAGGCTGATAAGCAGGGTAAACATGACGTTCTGGTCTTTGAAATAAAACCATCCGTTGCCGTTTGCGATATCATAGATGAATTCAGTAATTACCGCAAAGACAAACAGTCGTAAAATATATTTTTTAAGATCGGAGGTGTGCTCCATGCCTTCAACAATCAGAAAACAAAAAATGGGAAAAGCAAGTCCGCCGATTAAAAAGAATATCAAATCAAGAATATGCGGTAATGTAAATCCCTCGGAGGAACCGTCAGCAGTAAGTGAGGTTACATCAAAAACATGTGTCTCTAAAATATATGCGGATACAAGTCCGAAAAGCATAAAAAATACTGCAATAATCTTAAGCGTACTTGCGCTGATACCGAAATTCTTTTTTTGGACAACGGTATCGGCTTCGGATAACATATAGTCCATAAATCCTCCAAAAACAATGAAAATCCAATATATATAATATTTTAGCATAAAGAGCAACAAAGCGCAACAAATTTACAAGGCTACAATATTCGAAAAAATATTGTAAATCTTCACAAAAAAGTATAAGATAGTATAAACGCATATTTTTATAGCGGAGGTTTATGGCATGGAATATCAGGTTGGAGATATTGTTAAGCTTAAAAAACAGCATCCTTGCGGAAGTAAGGAGTGGGAGATTCTGAGAGTCGGCATGGATTTCAGATTGAAATGTATGGGCTGCGGTCATCAGATTATGGTGGCAAGGAAGCTTGTTGAAAAGAATACGAAAGATATTAAGAAAAAAGAAGAATAAGAATTTTGGAGGTTTTTATGATTAAGTTAGCTATTGGTGTGTTATTTATTTTGATGAATTTTTCTCTTGATATAGGCGATTTGAGTATTAATATTTTGCCGGAGTTTGTGGGATGGCTGCTCTTCTTGTCTGCGGTGGAGAAGTTAAAGACCAAATCAAAGTATTTCGACAAGATAAGCGGAGCGTTGTTTTTCATGTCGATGTACAAAATCGCAGATTACATAGTATCAATGCTTAATATTAATGCGGGAATGATAGCTACTGTATTCTTCTACGGCGGAATAATTACAACTGCACTTGGCCTTTATCTTCTGTACAGAATTTTCTGCGGAATCGAGGAGATTACAGTACAGGATGACGTAAGGGTAAAGACGAATCGTATTTTTGTACTGTTTAAGATAAATATTGTAATTACGATACTTGCGTATCTTAATAATTTTACGGGTATTTATTATAATTACTTATGGTATGGCAAGATTGCTCCGGCGCTTACAAGGCCGATTTTTAAGCTTTTGTCGTTGCTTCCGGCTAATATTATCTCAATTATCAGTGGAGTTGCAGTAGCGCTTATTCTTGTCGGAGTTGTAATCAAATTCTTTATTATCTTGTTTACGTTTGAGGTATGTACCGATTACGAGAAGATTATGACGGAGCGTTCGGGACGAAAAAAATATTAAAATAGTTACATTTTGTACAAAGGTTTCAAAAAAATTTCAGAAAACTGTTAAGAAATAGTACATATGACCGATATACAATATAACCGTGTTGTAATATAATGAATTCATAATCGCAGAATGTGGATTATATAATGTATGGGAAGGGTGTGAGCGCAAGATGATAATTTCGGGAAACTACGGAATGATTTCTCCGATTTATGACAGATTGTATATGAATCAGAATCAGGTAATCGAAGAACCTAAGGTTCAGCCGGTTGAGTCTGTACAGCCGATTCAGAAGTTAGCGCCCATATCCAATGGCGTGGAAGCATCTGCGGGACTTGAACTTAAGGACGGAAGAGCACAGATAGGAACAACAAGCAGACTTGAAGAGCTTGATGTTGAGAAAGAGATGAGTGAAGTACAGAAGGATAAGGCAATTGAGCAGTATCAGTACTTTATTCAGGATAAGTATCAGGATGAGGATCCTTTCTTCCAGATGATTATGAAATTTTAAATATTAACTGTCGCTTCGGGCGGCAGTTTTTTTATGCTTTAGCAAAATATATTTAGCGAAAAGTTTAGCGTGTACTCTTTTACAATTTTGTAAAATGTAATATAATGGAATGACACCGTAGTGGAGGAGGGCTTTGTATGCCTAATTATAAATTGACTATAGCTTATGACGGTACGCGTTATAACGGCTGGCAGAAGCAGGGTAATACAGACAAGACAATTCAGGGCAAGCTTGAAGCAGTGCTTGAACGCTTTGCGGGACAGTACGTAGAGATACACGGCGCAGGCAGAACCGATGCAGGCGTGCATGCCAGGGGGCAGGTTGCGAATTTTAAGCTTGATAAAGATATAAGCTGTGAGAAATTATGTGCATATTTTGCGGAGTATCTGCCGGAGGATATTTGCGTGCTTGATGTGAGGCGGGTTGACGAGAGATTTCATGCAAGGCTTACCGCTACGAAGAAGCATTACAGGTATTGTATCTGTAATAATACGAAGCATGCAGATGTGTTTAATAGAAAGTTCGAGATGCATGTAAAGGAACAGCTTGATGTGGAGAAAATGGCTGAGGCGGCAGGGTATTTTGTCGGTGAGCATGATTTTAGCAGCTTTTGCTCGAACAAACATATGAAAAAGTCGAAGGTAAGGACCGTTTATGGTGTAACAATTAACTGTGACGGGGATAAAATAATTATAGATTATGAGGGGGACGGTTTCCTGTACAATATGGTGCGCATTATGACAGGAACGCTTATTGAGGTCGGCCTTGGGCAGAGACTTCCGGAGGATATTCCGGAAATTATTGCTAAGCAGGACAGACAGGCGGCAGGATTTACGGCACAGGCGCAGGGGCTGTTTCTAATGGAGGTATTTTATGAGTAACTGGTTGTTAAAAACTTTTGTCAAGGATTATAACAATGTGACGAATTCCAAGGTCCGTACGGCATATGGAGTGCTTGCAAGCATTGTCGGAATTATTTGTAATGTTATATTGTTTGCGATAAAACTGGTAATAGGCTTGGTTCTTAGCAGCGTCGCAGTAATGGCGGATGCGTTCAATAACCTGTCCGATGCAGCATCCTCGATTATCGGTTTTGTCGGTGTAAAGATGGCGGATAAGCCTGCAGATGAGGACCATCCTTTCGGGCACGGAAGAATGGAGTATATTGCGGCGCTCATAGTAGCGTTTATTGTTATAGAGGTCGGCTTGTCTTTTTTCAAAAGTTCCATAGAGAAAATCAGCAATCCGCAGGCAATATCTTTCAGTCTTGTGTCGGTTATTATACTTGCAATTTCAATTTGCATAAAGCTGTGGCTTGGAAGCTTTAACAGGAAGCTCGGTAACAGGATTAATTCTTCAGTTATGAAGGCTACGGCAACGGATGCTTTCGGTGATGTTATTACAACTGCGGTTACGGTTGTTTCGATAATTGTTGCGGAATTTACTTCGCTTAATATTGACGGTTATGTCGGAGTTTTGGTATCACTTGTAGTTATGTGGGCAGGTATCGGAATTGTGAGGGACACGATTGCTCCGCTTATCGGAGAAGCCGTGGACCCCGAGCTTTACGAGCAGATAGTAAAGAAGGTTGAAGGTTACGAGGGAATTGTGGGAACACATGACCTGATTGTACATAACTATGGTCCGGGCAGGAGTATGGCATCCGTGCACGCGGAAGTGCCTGCAGATGTTGACCTTTTAAAAGCACACGAGCTGATTGACAGGATAGAAGCAGACGTGAGAATTGAGCTCGGTATTTTTATGGTTATCCATATGGACCCTATCGAAACGAAAAATGAGGCAGTGCGCGAGTATAAGGCTATGGTAAAAGAGGTTATTGCTTCAATTGATGAGAAGATAGAGATTCACGACTTCCGTATTGTTGACGGCGAAGAACAGGTTAATCTGATTTTCGACACGGTAGTGCCGTATTCTTACGATAAAAAGGCAGAGGCAGAGCTTAGGGAGTCAATTTGTGCCGGTGTGAAAGAGAGAAACCCGAAATGCCAGTGTGTTATGGTGATGGAGCGCGGTTACCGTGGTGTGAAAAAGTAAAGGGGTTAATTTTAAGTTTGGATGGAGCAGCTTATATGCTGAATTGTATAGGCACGCTCTCGCTACAATAAAAACGTAGCGCTACTAGGTTTGTGAGATGAAATGTCAAGAATATTGGTTATATAATTATTTGAATTTCAACTCAAGCACCAAGGAGCGACGTTTTTATAGTACCTAACAATTCAGCATATAAACTCCTCCGGCCAAACTTAAAATTATACCACAAGTTTAATGA
>JAZNXQ010000317.1:0-3958 GCA_045593945.1 Lachnospiraceae bacterium
ACAGACTTAATGTATCTAACAAGGCAGTCAGCCGTTGGGAACGCGACGAATGTGCTCCTGACCTTACTTTAATTCCTGCGCTTGCAGAAATGTTCGGTGTAACATGTGACGAGCTCCTCAAAGGTGAACGTATTCTTGACAACTTTACACCTGAGAAAAGCGAACCAAAAGTTGATAAGCAAATTAAGGCACTTATCAACCGTTCTGTTTCAAGCTTCAAGACAACAATACTCATATCAATTGCTCTTGCCGTAGTCGGTTATATATGCATGCTCGGCATTTCCTACGGTTTTTACCGTCCGATTGTCGGCTTTGCGGTACTTATGCTTTTTGAAACAGCGGCATTCGTTATTGCGGTTATCGCAACCAACAAGCTTAAGGATGTTAAAACCGACAACGAACTTTTTGAAAGTGCTGATAAATCTTTAACCGACAGGTTTAACAAGAGCCTTGCCGCATTTTCATTTGTAGCGTTCTTTACGACAATTGCAAGCATAGTGTTGTCAATTCCGCTTACAATAAACAAAACAAATTATATTGGTGCCGTAGTTTCCTCAGGCTACTATTTTACGATTTTTGTGCCTGTAATAATTTTAGGGTTGGCGCTATTGTTCATTATGACAAAAGAACCTTACGCAGCGTGGATAAACGGTACTCCCTATGTTTCGTCCAAAAAAACAAAAAATCCGGTGGTTTACCGGATGAATCTGTTTCAGTTTGGTTCGGTTGTTCTTGGTGGACTACTGTTAATTATTGCTCCGTATTTTGCTTCACCGACATACGTAGGTGAATCCGCTTTTTATATTATTGTAGAACTTTTAGCAATTAGCCTGCTATTCTTTAGCGTCATCATATTTCTTGTATTTGTTATAAAATTTCCAGACGACCGCAAAAAACTCGGTTTTTACGGTCTGCGTAACATACTTTTAATCCCATGCATTATGCTCTGTGCCTCGGCTCATACCATAAGTTATGCAATATATGATGTTTCTATTGCTAATCCAAGCTATAAAAAGTATGATCATTGGGATTACAGTACATTCTTGCTTGGTGCAGTTTTATTTGTGCTTATTATTTTGATATTTAAAATCATAGAAATAATTGACAACAAAAAACGTATGCGAGCATAACAATTTACAAAAGAGGCATATCAATATCCAGATATGCCTCTTGTCATTTTAATATCAAGTTTAGTTAATCCCGGGGACCTGCGCATATGCACGCTTCCCTGCCGCAAGCATTGAACACTTCTTATCGTAACAAAGCTCTTCTCTATCAAGCGTGGATACTACACCACCCGCTTCTGTTACGATAAGTGCGCCTGCCGCAAAATCCCACGGCGACAATATCATCTCAAAATACACCTCTGCTCTGCCTGCCGCGATACTGCAAAGGTCTAATGCAGCAGAACCGCTTCTTCTTACATCCAGTGAAACTTCATAAAGCTTTCTCATATAGTCAAAAGTCATATCCGCAAGTTGTCTGTTATATGGTGAAGTACCAAAAAGTACTAAACCTTCAGAAAGTTCCTTGTTCGATGCATGAATCGGGGCTCCGTTAAGCCATGCACCTTTGCCTGCTTCTGCCGAAAACATTTCACTAAGATACGGGTTATAAACCACGCCGATGTACGGTTTTCCTTCTTTAAGAAGACCGACCGAGATTGCACTCATCTTGTAATCTTTAATAAAATTGGTCGTTCCGTCAATCGGATCAACAATAAAAGCATAGCCAATCTCTACACTGTCATGTTCTGGCTCCTCTTCTCCGACAAGATGTGCCTCAGGTAAGATGCTCTTAAGCCTTTTAAACAACTCATCCTGTACCATTTTGTCGTACTTCGTAACAAAATTGGCTGCTCCGTCTTTTTCTTCTATTCCTGCCTCTATGTCATGCGCTGTGATAATAATTTCGGCGCAGTCACGCACTGCGCCGATTATAAGCTCTCTTAACTCCATATGGTCTCCTAATATGCATTTTTGTTAATAAATCCCCTAAAAACTGTTAAAAACATAATCTTTATATCAAGCCCAAGTGTCCAATTCTCGATATAATACAAATCACATTCAATACGCTTCCTGATGGATGTATCTCCACGGTATCCCTTAATTTGAGCCCAGCCTGTCATACCCGGACGAACCTGATGTTTAACCATGTACCTTGGAATTTCCTCTTTAAACTTCTCCACAAAAAACGGTCTCTCAGGTCTTGGTCCCACAAGACTCATCTCACCCTTAATAACATTAAAAAGCTGCGGAAGTTCATCAATACTTAAACGTCTTATAACCTTACCAACCTTTGTTACTCTGGGGTCATTTTTCTGAGTCCATTTACCCTTCTCATCCTGCTCCCGCTGCACTTCCATAGAACGGAACTTATACATTCGGAATGGTCTGTTATGTAAACCAACTCTGTCTTGTGCATAAATAATCGGTCCTTTTGAAGTACATTTAACAAGAATAGCCGTAACAATCATAACCGGCGAGAAAATTATCGCCGCCAAAATTCCGATAACAATATCAAAACCTCTTTTAATAATCTTGTTACCGATATTGGTAAGCGGAACATTTCTTATATTGATAACAGGAAGTCCCATAAAGTCCTCAGTATACGGCTTAGTCGGAATTATATTATTGTAATCCGGAATAAACTTTGTATGCACTCCCGACTTCTCACACTGTGCAACAATGCTTTCAAGATAATCGTATTCTGAAAGCCCGAGCGTAATAACTATTTCATCAAGAGAATTTTCCTCAAGAATCCTCTCAAGTTCACCCAGATCACCAATTACTTCAATTCCTTTATATACGGTCCCAATACTTTTAAGATTATCTAGAATTCCGTGAATCCTATAGCCAAGTTCCGGTGTCTCCCTAAGTCTGTCAATATACCCCTCTGCCGCACGGCTGTATCCCACAAGCATAATATGTTTAAGATTATAATCTCGTGCACGCATGGAATTAAGCACATAACGAAGTGCATTCCTCTCCAAAGTTCCAAGCACGATATTAATACAGTAAAAAATGAACATCATCTGTCTTGAGAAGTGCGTCCACTCAAGAATGAAGAGAACAATTATAAATACTGCAATACCGATTGTATTGGCTTTTACAAGATTAACAAGCTCCTGTCTCCTGCCCTGCAAACGCTTGGAAACATACAACTGGCAAACTGAATACAAAACAAGATAAAAAGGTGTCAAAACAGCAAGCGCAAGTATATAGTATCCAAAAGAAAGACCCTGCGCTACTTCCGGGAAAATGGGCGAACCTATCCTGATATAATATGCAAGCAAATAAGACACAATAATAACTATTGCATCTAAAATGACATGAATTCTGTTTAAAAGCTGCTGATTACTCTTTATCAAAACAAAACGCTCCTTTATTTACCGAGCCTTCTCATAATAAACTCATACGCATACAAGAATACGCCGTAAATCAATTCAAACTCTATTTTAACATAATTTCCGAAATTTTTAAATTCAAACTGAACCTTTTTGCAATTTTTCCTACAGGTTCTGATGCCTTCCATAACACCTTTAAGATAAACCCTGCCGAAGCCCTTTTTCACAAAAAACAACCACTTCACAAAGTATCCCACAAAAAGCGCCGGCAAATTAATTATAATCTGTACTACCGGCATATTTTTATATATAAGATATATGCTGTTGCGCGAGGACAACGAAACCTTAAAATCATTGTACTTCGAACCGCTTGAACCGCTACCGACATGGTAAACCCTTGCCGTAGGGCAAAAAACATTCTTATATCCGTGTATCTGCGCCCTATAACCTATGTCGATATCTTCGAGATATGCAAAAAATTTCTCGTCAAAGCAGCCTATTTTTTCAAGGATGTCCTTACGGTAAATAGCTGCACCCGCACATGCTGAAAATATCTTCGAAGTTTTGTTAAAAACTCTCTCCCATCGTCCGACACCGCGTTGGAACTGCCAT
>JAZNXQ010000318.1:0-6342 GCA_045593945.1 Lachnospiraceae bacterium
CAAATAATTCTTCCGACTTATCTCCATATGCTTTATTCCAAAGTCTCAATTTATTAACATCATGTATACTGCTTCCCGTTCTGTCAAACGGATTCCAAAATCCGTAAATTCCACTCATCTTCGTCTCCACACATATATAAATTATATAAATTTATATTACAATACAAAAAAAGTCCTTGTCAACAGAGTACAAGGACTTTATCAATTATTAAATTAGCTGTTCTGATTCTCCGGTGTATCACCCTTACCTTCGTTATGTCCTGTTAAGGGGCCATGATTGTCATCATTTCCGCAAAGGCAATCTCCAAAGATTCCTTCATACATTGCCGGAAATAATCCGTCTGCTGTCTCATTGATATTTAACTCTGCTACCATAGGGTTTTCCCACTTTTTCATTTTAAGTACCTCTTTCTTTATGATATTTTCGAGCTCTTAGCTCATGCTCTTGTAATCATAATAGCACTTAAAATAATAATGTAAAGAAATGTAACAACATTGTTAGAATTATTTCCTTGCCATATCAATAATCTTAAAAGCTTCCTCTACCACCTGCTTTGTACTGTCACCCTCAACAGGTCTGGCAATACGATATGTCGGCACATTAGCAGCCATCTCAATACAAAGTTGTCCAAACTCCGGACTATACTTTCTCTCTCTGAGCAAATGTCTCAAAAATAAATTATTTGCATAAACTATAAACTTGTCTAATCCGGTAATTTCTTTAATCTCAACCGTCTCATTATCTGTCAGTCCAAGCATTATAAATGCCTTCACCGGTATCTTCTCAAGTCCGAACTCTCCCTGATACGGCACCATAAATTTATCCTTGTCCTCATTAATGTATATCAAATCATCAAGATTATAGCCCTTCTCAATTGCCACATTCCGGCATAGCTTCTGATAAGGGAACGCCGGATATGCATACGTAATCTTCTTATCAACAGTCTCAACAAATGCCATATCATCTGCCATAAGGCAATATCCTTGCTCCAAAAAAGCCGTAGTAAGTGTTGACTTTCCTGCTCCGCTCTCTCCTGCTATAAGCACTGCTCCGTCCTCGTCAGCAATAGCACTACAATGAATGGAAAGTATCCCTCTCTGATGTGCAATCATTGACATACCAAAGCCCAAAATATATGTCCTGAGATTTTGTACTTTGCCACCTTCTTTAAGACAATATCCGATTCTATTTCCATTCTCCACAATAAGCCATGTTGTAAGATTCGATAACCAACTAAAATCCGTTCCAAAATCATACTTTTTATCAATAATATCATTAAGTCTCTCCGGCACTTCACAAACTTCGACATGAATCTCCGGTGCCAACTCCATATCAGCAGTCTCCTCGACAAGCTGTGGAAACTCCAAATCTGATATTATACTAAGACCATATAAACGATATCGATACATTCTCTTCTCCTTATCTCTCATATGTGTACAAAGCGACAGACTAAACCTCTGTCGCTTTTTTATTCTCAATCATTATCTCTTTATCACAATACTTAAGAACGCTCTTCCTGTGCGTAATTACCATACATGTAGGCTTCGGCTCAAACTTTGCAATACCTTCAAGTACGGCAAGCTCTGTTGCCTCATCCAGCGCAGATGTAGCTTCATCCAGAATAAGGAACGGTGCACGTCTGATAAGTGCTCTCGCAATTGCAATCCGCTGAGACTGACCTTCTGAAAGACCGTGTCCCTTCTCACCGATAACCGTATCAAGTCCCTTAGGCAACTTCATAATAAAATCATATGCCGCTACCAGTTTAAGGATCTCTATCATCTCTTCTTCTGTGGCATCCAGTCGCCCCATACGTATATTCTCGCGAATGGTTCCGCTTATAAGCGTATTACCCTGCGGTACATAGGACGTAAACTGCCTGCAACCCGCGTTGGCTGCTTCCGTCTCCCCATCTGAGTTGTAGAATGTTATTGTGCCTTCATCAGCATCCATAAACGACATAATAAGTCGTATAAGTGTCGTCTTACCGATTCCGGATTCACCGACAACCGCAACAGTCTCACCCGGCTTGATGTCGAGATTGACATCCACAAGCACCGGCTCATCCGTATATCCAAATGATACATTCTCAACCTTAAGTCCGATATTTTCTGCCGCAATATTCTCTGCCGTATATTCCTCTTCTTCAATATTTTGAAGCTCCATTACTCGCCCTGCAGAAGCAAGTATGGATACAATCTTCGGAATATGATGCGCAAGCTGCATTATAGGAGACTGCACTCTGTTAACGAGTGTTAAAAACACCGACATTGTTCCGTATGTAATTACTTTAGCTGCTATCTGGAACGCACCAACCGTAAATGCCACAATATATCCAAGCTGAAATGTCATGGACATAATTGTCGAAGACACCATGCTAAGCTTAGTTCTCTTATATACCCAGTAAAACCTGTCTTCTCTAAGCCCTACAAGCCTGTCCGATGCATACTCCTCATTGGTAAAAGACTTCATAATAAGAAGATTGGCAATACTCTCCTGCAAAAAAGAACGATACGCTGCCTCGGACTCCTGTACTTTTACCTGAAGCTTCTTCATCTTACCGCCAAGCCACCAGCTCACAATACCCGCAACAGGTGCAATAAAAAGCGAAAATACTGCTAACAGCGGTGAATAATAAAACAGCGTAAAGAACACAAGTACAAGTTCAATTATAAGTGTAATAATGGACGGAAGAGTTGTTATTATTCCATCCGCAATATTGCCTGCGTCACTTGTAAGTCTGGTCATCAAATCGCCCGTATGATACTTCTGAACATCAAGCCACTTGGACATAAGAATCTTATCATAAACCTGCTTACGGATTCCAAATGTAAACTTCTCATTTAACATCGTTCCGACCAAAACCCATACAACATTAAATGCCTGCATAAGAACAATCATGCCAAAATAAATCGCTATAAGTATGATAAGCATATTATCGGTTCCGGCTATCGCATCATCTATGATTCTTTTTGAAACCAGCGTCATCAACAAAGAAATACCTGTTCCCATAAGGCTAAATAACATCATTAATATTATTCGTCCCAAATATGGCTTGGAATAGCGGAGCAACCAGCGCATATATCGCATCTGGTTATCCCTGTCGCGCCATAGCGCTTTTGCTTTTTCGATTTTGCCCATAATTAAGCCTCTCCGATAATACCGATATTCTCCAAATTATCAAGGAACTTAAGTACTTCCTGCTCACAAACCTCTTCTGTAACATCATATTCAGCCATAAGATTTGCAATAATCTTCTCTACGGTAATGTTCTCTTCAAGCATATCCCAGATATCATTACCGACACCCTTAATCATAAAATACTTACCGTTCTCAAAGTCTACCATGACCTTCTCTCCTGCAAGGTCCGTTACATTTAAAACTCTCTTGATTGTAATAATTGATTCTCTGTTCATTATTATCCTCCTCAATCCCCAATATAAAATAATATAATAATATTTTACTACAAATCATATTAATTGGCAATGATTGTTTAATTCACCCAGCCTTCACTATACTGTTTCAAAAAGTGCCCCAAAGAACTAACCACGGCAAGCTTGGCAACAACTCCTTTATCCATGTTATGTTCCTTTTCTTTTGCCTCACTAATAAGTTCATTTATTTTGCTTTCATCAAAATATTCTTTTAGTGCCACATCATTAATAATTCCGAGCACATCTTCACGGACTTTATCCCAATCACGATTAACTCTGTATGCAAAATCCGCTGCCTGCATACCTCTTCCCAGATGATTATCAAGAATCCTGTCAGGAACATATCCTTTCATATAATCCCTGACTGCACGTCTTTCTTTACCACCTTTAACAAAACACTCCATCGGCATACTCATACACAGTTCTATCACATCCGTCGTAAGTGTAGGATCCAGGGAAATCATGCCATACTTAAGATCCGAATATGTATCAAAAAAGCCCATATGCTGGAATACAAGCGGCATAAAGCAAAAATTAATATGTTGCTTCTTTGAATCAATAAATCCCGTTCCCTGTTTATTATCATTTCTTTTTATAACTTTTTTTATCTTATATTTTTCTATATCTTTTTCCTTCAAAAAACAATCTGTTCCAAGAGAAAATTTCGTAAAATGCTTTTCCTTAACTGCATTTAAAAATACCGACAATACTTTTTTCTTAGCTGCCCCTCTGAATCTGCAAAAAGCCTTTGCCTCTCTATATACAGAGAGAAAATGTCCTCCGAGACACTTCTGATATATAAACGTAAGAATATTGCCATAGGATATTGTGGCATTACCGTTTTGCCCTGACAAGATAACCTTACAACCGTCAGCCTCAGCAGCTTTAAGCATTCCCACAATACTCGGCATATTAAGTATTGGTTTTACAGGTGCTCTATACATCTGCACATACTCTTTAGTATTGGTAAAGCAATTATCCGTATCTGCTTCAATAAATCGAGAAATAATATTGGGATGCATTTTGCTGTGTTCAAGCACCATGTCTGTCTCATTTTCAATAAAAAACTTTGTATTTTCATATTGAAAATCACCTGCCGGCACTGACGTATAACTATATAACTTCTTGTCAGCCTTATCAAGCTTTATTGCCGCAAACGCCGCAACAGCAGAAGAATCAAGACCACCACTAAGCATTATCCCCGTCTCGCCGGCACTTCTTAGCATGCTCTCAACAGTTTTATTGAATGTATCTATAAAAAGCTTCTTATATTCATTATCCGACATCTTAGGCAAGCTTTTAATCTTTTTTGTCGGGTTATAATAACAGATATTCTCTATTCTGTTGGTTGCAATATTAATCTTCACATAATGCCCCGGCTCAACCTGAAATACATTCTCATATATCGTAACTCTCGGAAGCTTTACCGTATCAGCAGTACAATCTGAATAAGCCGTACACAGCCATTCTCTGTTTATCCTGACATTGTTGTCCAACAATGTCAAAATCGGCTGATACACACTTGCAAAACATACCGCAGATTCATCATTATGATATGCAAGATACCTGCGTGCCAAATGATCTGCATACATCAATACAGTTTCTTCCGTTTCCCGATATATCACTATAGAAAAAGTGCCTTTAAGCTTTTCTACAAATCTCTCTCCAAAACATTCGTAGGCTTTATATGACAACATCGCATCCCCTAAAGGCTCTAATATTTCTCTGCCAGCCAATTTATATGCACCTAATATTTCATCAATTAGTTCTGCCCGATTATACAGATAACAATCTGCTGTAAACCATATTTTACTGTCCTCATCATATATAGGTGAAACATCCGTCCCCGACTCAGGCGTTATTTGCTGATGTCCGCAGGCAAAATATATATTATCTCTTATAATGCTTTCATATCTGTCGATTTTAAACTCCTGCATACTTTGTCGCATTCGTTCCACAGTTTCTGTTAAAACTGCTTGATTCTTATCTATTACTCCCCAAATTGCGGACATATTGCCCTCCTCTTTATACAGTAGTGTTCTGTTTTACAACATCTATAATCTTATTGCAAATCTCATTAACAGTATCCTTGCCATCAGGTCTTTTTATTGTGTACATCTCAACCTTACCCGCAAGTTCAAGGCAGCGTTCTCGCTCCCCCGGCGGGAAATCAAGCGACATATATGCATCCAGTAAAAACAAATTCCTTGCCACTCCATTCCACTTCGCAAGCCCTGTCGTTCTCTCAAAAATAAGCTCGTCACCATCATATCTGTCAATCATAAAAATCGTTGTAAGCTTACGTGGTTCCGGACAAAAATCCTCGTTATTTATAAAAGCAAACTTATCCTTTTTCTCATTGATATAAAACAGGCTGTCCGATTCCATATTTTCCGCCACGTTCCTGCATACCTTCTGTTGCGGAAAAGCCGGCTGTATCATCAGTTCATCCTGCAAATCCACCATTGCAATATCGTCTGCAAGATATCTGTATCCTGCCTTAAGAAGAGCAAGTGTCAGAGTTGATTTGCCAGCGCCACTGCTTCCCGCTATAAAAACCGCCTGATTATGCATCTCAAGCGCACTGCAATGTATGGCAAGTATATTTCTTTGCTGAAACAAAAAAGCAATACACCACCCCAAAATAAAAGAAGCTATGTCATTATCATCTGCTTCCTGATACGGCTCTATTAAAATCCTATTACCGTCAGAAATTACAAAGATACCGATGTCATTACGGAACCAGACTCTTGTTCTTGACATAGAGCTGTTAATCCCCTGCTCTATAAGCAATCTGATATCTTCATCTGCTTCTCCGTAATGTATAAATACATCTTCTTTCGGGCCGTTATACTGCTCCAGTTGATATAATCTTACCTCTGATTTTACCCCTAAGCCATATATATA
>JAZNXQ010000319.1:0-6147 GCA_045593945.1 Lachnospiraceae bacterium
TTCCTAAGACCGCTTGGCCTCCGACTTAATCTTTCTAACACGATAAAAGCCTCCTGCGTAAATCACACTGTTATTCCGCAATCATTGTAAGGAATGTTGCCGGAACATCTCCGTAACATTTCTGTCCGTGCGGATAGTTCGGATTAAAGTATACACTGTCACCCTTGTTAAGAATAATCTCTTTGTCATCAAAGACAAGAACCATCGTTCCTTCAAGTACAAGGTTGAATTCCTCGCCTTTGTGAGAAACAAGTGCTGCCGGCTTATCCGACGGGTCCAATGTAACAAGGAAAGGCTGCATAATCGTATTAGCATACAAATATGCCAAATCCTTAAATTCATATCCCGGATATCGGTCAGCAGTCTGTCCTTCACCTGAACGGACGACTTGATATGTCTTAAGCTTTGCTGATGTTCCTGTCAATATTTCTGAAAAATCGACCTGACAAATCTTAGCGATTTTGTAGATGACGCTAATCGGAATGTCCAAGCCTTTTTCCTCATAACCGACGTATGTATCTAAATCGACTTCAAGCATTCCTGCAAATTCCTCGACCTCATATCCGCAAATATCACGAATCTCTTTAATTCGCGCCGCAATCTCTCTGATTTCTTCCATTTTGTCGTCCTCCTGCTAACCTGTATCATATACGACAAATGAGGGCACCCGATTTAGGGCCCTCTTTGTCTTAACTATATAATATTACATATTAAAACCAATTTCAAATGCTTTCTTATTAGGCGCAATCATTGCTTCCTTCTTGCCTGATAAGATCTTCTCAATAGCCTTATTAACAGCCTCTGCTGAACATGTACCGCATTCTTTCATCATCTTGCCAAGCATAATGATGATAGCGCAGCTCTTCATTCCCTGCTCGTCTGCAATCTTGGTTGCATCAACATAGTATACATTAACATCTGTACGCTCAACCTTACGTGCAATCATGGAGCTGTCTACAAGAATCGTTCCACCTGCTACTACTGTACTCTCGAACTTGTCAAGTGACGGAAGGTTCATAGCCACAAGAATGTCGGGATTGGGAACAAGGGGAGAACCGATTGTAATATCACTTACGATAACACTACATGTACTTGTACCGCCACGAACCTCAGGTCCGTATGAAGGCATCAAAGATACTTCCATGTTATCGTTAAGTCCTGCATATGCAGTAACCTTACCGCCGTGCTGAAGACCCTGTCCACCAAAGCCTGCAAATACAATACCTGTACTCTTACTCATTTGCGGCACCTCCTTTATTCTCGGCTGTAACATCCTTATAAACTCCTAACGGATAGTAAGGAATCATATTCTCCTTCTGCCATTTAAGAGCTTCCTGAGGTGATAATCCCCAGTATGAAGGACAAGCTGAAACAACCTCGATAATTGAGTAACCTCTCTTGTTAATCTGGTTCTCAAAGCCTTTCTTAATTGCTTTCTTAGCGTTCATTACATTCTTAACATCATTAACAGCAACACGCTGTGCAAGCGCTGTTCCGTCAAGTGTTGAAAGAAGCTCACAAACTCTGATAGGATAACCTGCTGTATCTGTATCTCTACCGTAAGGTGATGTCTGTGTAACCTGTCCCGGAAGTGATGTAGGAGCCATCTGACCACCTGTCATTCCGTAGATAGCGTTGTTAATGAAAATAACTGTGATGTTCTCACCACGTGTAGCTGCGTGAACTGTCTCTGCCATACCGATAGCAGCGAGGTCACCGTCACCCTGATATGTAAATACTACGTTATCGGGAAGCGCACGCTTGATACCTGTAGCAACAGCCGGAGCACGTCCGTGAGGTGCCTGTACCATATCACAATTAAAATAATTATAGCTGAATACTGAACATCCAACAGATGCAACACCTACTGTCTGTCCTTCTACTCCGAGTTCATCAAGAACCTCGGCTACTAAACGATGTACTATACCATGAAGGCAACCCGGACAATAATGAAAGGGTACGTCTGCAAGTGCCTTCGGCTTTTCAAATACTACTGCCATGATTAAACCTCCTTTCCTGCAAGCTTACGGATCTCGTCAAGTACTTCCTGCGGTGTCGGGATGATACCGCCTGTACGTCCGTAGAAGCTTACCGGCTTCTCACCGTTAACAACAAGACGAACATCGTCAACCATCTGACCCATATTCATCTCTACGCAAAGGTAATTCTTAGCTGTAGCAACAGTCTTGCGAATTGCCTTCTCAGGGAACGGCCACAATGTAATCGGTCTGATTAAACCAGCTTTGATTCCCTCTGCTCTTGCTGCATTAACTGCATTTCTTGATACTCTCGCAGAACCACCGAAAGCTACTACGATAATGTCAGCGTCCTCTGTAAGGTACTCTTCTGCACGCTGCTCATTTTCTTTGATAAGCTCGTACCTTTCGTAACGCTCTCTTACGAGATTCTCAAGAACTTCGGGCTGTATGTAAAGTGAATTAACTACGTTCTTCTCTCTCTTATTCTGGTGTCCGCAAGCTGCCCAAGGCTTATCAACAACCTCTGTATCTTTCTTCTCAGGCATAACAACGGGCTCCATCATCTGTCCGAGCATACCGTCTGAAAGAATCATTGTAGGTACGCGGTACTTCTCACCAACTTCAAATCCGAGAGTAACAAAGTCTACCATCTCCTGGATTGTTGAAGGTGCAAGTACGAACAACTGGAAATCTCCATGTCCGAGTGCCTTTGTTGCCTGCCAGTAATCTGCCTGTGAAGGTTGGATACCGCCAAGACCAGGGCCACCTCTCTCTACGTTAATAATAAGTGCGGGTAAATCTGAACCTGCTATGTAAGAAACACCCTCTGATTTAAGACTGATTCCCGGTGAGCTTGAAGATGTCATCGCTCTCTTTCCTGCTGCAGCTGCTCCAAGTACCATATTGATAGCTGCTACTTCTGATTCTGCCTGAAGAAATGTTCCGCCAATCTTCGGCATTCTTTTTGCCATATATGCAGCAATTTCTGTCTGAGGTGTAATCGGATATCCGAAATAATGTCTGCATCCTGCCTGGATTGCTGCCTCAGCTAATGCTTCGTTTCCTTTCATTAATACCTTTTCGGCCATTATTATTCCTCCTTATCTTTCTACTGTTATAACAACATCGGGACACATAATTGCACAGGATGTACAACCTGTACATTTATCTTTGTCAATCATCTCAACCGGATGATATCCCTTTGCATTGATACGATCTTTTGATAAAGCCAAAATCTGCTTAGGACATGCGCCCACACATAAGCCGCAACCTTTACAACGCTCTTCGTTAACTCTGATTCCTGCCATATTCTTTTCCTCCTTGCCTTTGTTCTTCCTATATAATAAATACAATTCATTATTCCCATACGGCTTTGACAAGTGTCTTAACCGGATATAATTTAAATGTATTTTTATTGATATCATTGGAATACTTACTTCTAAATTCGTCTTCAAGTCTCTCCGGAACTGTTATGTACAAAAGCGGATGCCCTGTAAGCCTTGCAACCTCTTCCGCATATGAAACCGACTCTCCGACAAGCTCTGCAGTCGTCTCCGTCTTAAGATGTGAATTACCCACAATTCCCGTAATCTTACATCTTGACGCACCTTCTATCTCGCCTGCGATAACCGCCGCCTCTTCTGCGGTAGTCGTAAGACTTCTGTACTTGTTAACAAGATAGTACATCTCGTAATCAGTCTCACTTAAATATTGTCTGAATCTGCCGAGTATTACCGCACCGGCATCATCTCCGCCGACATCCATGATTATCGTCCCTTCCGTATTAAACATCAGGTATGATTCAGGCGGCAATGTAGGTGTATCTACATTAGTTCCTGCAAACGGAGAGGCAATTACCTTAACGTTACTTCCTTCCAGAATGCTTCTATATTCTGCAGAAACAAAATACGGATTAACAAGGTCCAAATCAATAAGGGTAACCTTCTCACCCTGCTTTGCCTTGTCAATTGCAAGATTAAGTGCGAAATTGGTCTTACCGCAACCATAATGTCCGCAAATGATTATTATCTTCGTTCCCATTAACGGCACCACTTTCTCTATTTTACTTAAGGGGAGCTTTGCTCCCAAGAAACTTTGCCGCGCAAACTCTCTTTTTCTCATAATTATTCATACTATCATATTACATATAAGAAATCAAGACAGAAGTTGCATCCTGCCATGCATTTTTTAACATAAGGTATTGCAAATTTATCTACATAAGCGTATAACAAAACAGGCCGTGCATCAAATATGCACAGCCTGCAAAATATTATGTATTATTATTAATCCTAGTACATAAGATATCTTAATTCTGACAAAAGATCTCCGATGATTTCCTCTGCATCCTCACCGCTCATCTCTGCATATGTTGTAAGAGGCTCGATGCACCACTTGCCGTTAATCTTTGCTACACAAACGTCAAGTTCCTGTGTCATATCATCTTCTTTACCTTCGATTGTAATCTCAACTTCTAAGATATATGCCTTAGAAATCTTAAGCTCTGCAAGGTCACCTGCAAGATTGGAGATAAGGTCGATTGCCTTAGAAATCTGCTTTGAAGAAACATCCAGCTCTTCAAGAGCATCTTCAAAATTCTCAACAAGGTCTTCCAAATCTTTCTTCTTTGTAATATCTACACCAAGTGTATCTTCGATTGACTCTACTGCATCAGAATAGATTGCTGCAATATCTTCACAGTCATCTTTGTCAAGCTTCTCTTTGTCTGTTATCTTATAGCTTGCCTTAACTTTCTTGCCGAATGCATCCTCTGCACCGTCATAGAACTCCTCAAGACCCTCTTCAATGCCCTTGTTGAGTTCTTTTACCATATCTTTGTCGATATCCTTAACTAAAGATAACGCATCATCATAAGCATTGCCTACAAACTTAGGTAAAACATCAAGATAATCATCGATATCTGTTGTCTGTGAATTAAATGCCTTCTTAAGTGTCTTAAGCGGTTTCTTGTATCCGCCTCCGAATAATGCACTTCCGATAACACAGATTAACACGATTGCTGCAATTGCAACAACACCCATTGCAATAAGACCAATCATCTTATTGTCAAGCTTAACGGGATTCTTCTCTGCAGCGGGAGCTGCCTCTACAGGAGCTTCCTGTGCAGGAGCCTGAGTCTCCTGAACATCCTGAACTGCACCACATGTAGCACAGAACTTTGTTCCGTCTTCTAACTTAGCACCACATTTTGAACAAAATGCCATAACTTTTTCCTCCTAAAAAGTAATTATCTTTTTTTAAATATTACAATTTATTTCGAAAAATGTCAACATATTCAAAAAATTTCTAAGACACTTCCTTCATCTGTGCTGTATATAAGTGATAATAGTCGCCCTTCTTCGCCATGAGTTCATCATGCGAGCCGCACTCTGTTATTCCGTGATTGTCAATGTACATAATTCTGTCACAGGTACGAATTGTCGACAAACGATGCGCTATGATAAATGAAGTTCTTCCCTTAAGAAGCTCATTAAGTCCTTCCTGCAAATCCTTCTCAGTCTGAACGTCGATACTTGAAGTTGCTTCATCAAGCACAAGAATCTTCGGATCCGAAAGGAGTGTTCTTGCAAAGGAAATAAGCTGCTTCTGCCCCTGTGACAAAAGTGCGCCTCTCTCTTTTACCTCTGTATCATAGCCTTCAGACATACGGCGTATAAATCGATCAGCACATACCGTACGGCTGGCTTTCTCAATCTCCTCACGCGTAGCATCAAGCTTACCGTATCTGATATTATCTTCGATTGTACCGCTGAATATAAAGCTGTCCTGAAGCATAATACCCATCTGAGAACGAAGGGACTTAAGCGTTACATCTGAAATCCTATGTCCGTCTATAAGTATTTCACCTTCATTAATATCATAAAAACGTGAAATCAAACTCACAACTGTTGATTTACCTGCTCCGGTAGGTCCTACAAGAGCAATACGTTCACCTGCTTTTACCTTAAATGACAAATCCTTAAGAACATCTTTACCTGCTTCATATGCAAATGTAACATTCTTAAATTCCACATCACCCTTGATTTCACCGAGTTCATATGCATCCTCATGGTCGTCAATAGCAACCGGTTCATCCATAGTCTCAAATATACGTTCAAGATACGCTATATTATTAATAAAATCATTAAACAGGTTCGCAATATTCATAATC
>JAZNXQ010000320.1:0-15021 GCA_045593945.1 Lachnospiraceae bacterium
GAGGAGAAGACAGAAGCTTGCGAGACTGTAAAGAAGCTTAGAATGCAGCAGTTTGTGGTGGCACCGAGTAACCCGCATCCGAGTATTAAGGCACATGAGTACGAGAGTACGTTTATAGAGCATTGGCTTAGAAGTTTGTAATTTTTGAACAAGGGAAAAGAGATGATTATTAGTGATAAACGAGTATGCTGAATCAATAAAGCAGGAAGAAATAGATTTCCCTAAACGCTTCGCTTCATATGTAGAAAAAGAATACGGTATTTTGTTTTATATGGAAGATAACAAGGATTCTTATGACGGAAACCACGCTTGCATATATCCTCAGAAAATCACAGATTTAGGGGCGGTTTTGGACGATATTACAGCGTTTTATAAGCAACTTGGTATGAAGGCTTCCATATATCATCCGTTTGAAAAGGATTACTTTAAGAATAACGAAGAAATATTAAAGGCACATGGTTATACATATACTGCAGAAGATGACCATAGAGTTATGCTTCTTACGGCAGAAAACAGAATTAGGCCGGAGAAAAGACTTGATATTCGTGTGTTAAGTGAGTGGGATGAGCGCGTGGCGACAGATATTTTAATACCAAGTGGTGAGCCATGGGAAGTGGATGTAACGAAGAAACGGGTTGAACAGGAGGGAACGTATCTGTTTGTCGGATACTTAGGTGACAAGGCTGTTGTATATACGGATATCCATAAGTCCGAACATGGAAATACACGTTTTGACTATATTGTGACGGCAAAGGAGAGCCGAGGAAAAGGCTATGCAAGTGAATTGCTGAGTTTTGTTGTGGAGTACTGCAAGGAACATAATTTACCGATGTGTTGGCAGTGGGCAGGACCGTCGGAGCATATTTGTTATCAGGCAGGATTCAGAGAAGCATTTACCATGGAAGCAGGATATGCTGCAAAATATAAAATATAGGGTGTAAAGTTTTAATGATTTAATAAAAGACTTTACACCTTTGTTTTTAATTAGGGGATGTTAAGAAATTTTTTGAAGCTTTTTGCTGTGTTCGGTTACAACTTTTTTGAGGATATCAACATCCGTCTGAATCGCATTGAGTTGATTAATACCCTAAGAATATCTGTTATAAGTTGAAGTGTAGCGGTTTTCAATATTTTGTAACCGAGGTATAATTTCATTTTCTTGTGTAAGTTGAATTGGTTTTAGTTTTTCATCTAACATGTTGGATATAGATAATAATAATTCGTTATTAGTCATAAAATCACGTCCTGTATAATTTAGTATTTTTATTGTAACATAGAAGGAAAAGATGTAAAGTCCTTTATTAAATTATCAAGGTAGATGTGGGGTGAAAACAGATGATGGGAATGTAAGAATTTGTCAAAATTATATGTCAAAATTTGACATAAGTCAAGAGCTTTTTGCTATGAAAATAATACGAGAACAATTCATTGCGAACAACTTGATAATACGATATAATTCTAATAGGCAACTATAATATATTAAAGAAATATTTGGATGTAAGAATGAAGATATTGATTTTTTTGCTGATATTTTGTATAAATACATTTATTATAACGGTTATAACCGACATGTTTATTCTGGGAGTTCCGCGTAGATGTCCGGAGGAGAAAACAGAGCATAAGGGCTATCTTCTGGCTGTGCCGAATCGTATTGATTTTCAACGGAGTACGGAATGTTCGGGCTTTTCGGTTGCGCATGTGCTTAGAAGTTTCGGTGTGGAAGCAGACGGTAATGAACTGTACAAAAGGATGCCGGGGAAACTTCGAAATGGTGCAGTTCTCCCTAAAAATATGAAGAAAATCCTGCAAAATTTAGGGTATAAAGTTAAATATTGCAAGGGAAGCATTAATACACTTAAGGGAGCTCTCGATGAAGGCAAGAGGGTAATTGCATTTGTGAAGACCAGAAAGGATAAACACTGGCTTCATTATGTACATGTTGTCGGATATGATGAGGAGAATATTTTTATTGCTGATTCTTTGAGGGAACTTGTCAATTGCAAAGAAGAGTATTATAACCGCAAGCTATTGTATGCAGATTTTTTGAAACTGTGGGATACAAGAGAAGTATACATGCCTTTTTATAAAAATACATTTTTGATAATACAGGAGGTTTAGTTATGGCGTTACATGTTATGGATGAAGTTAATCGTTGTTTACAGTGTAAGGTTCCGATGTGTCAGAAAGGTTGCCCTATCGGAACGAATATTCCGCTTGCGATTAAGCTTTTGAAGGAGAATAAGTTAAATGAGGCGGGTAAGATGCTTTTTGAGAATAACCCGCTTACAACTGTTTGCAGCCTTGTCTGCAATCATGAGAATCAGTGCGAGGGTCATTGCGTGCTTGGTAAAAAGGGAGCACCGGTACACTTTTCTACAATAGAACACTATATTTCCTCAACATATGCAAGTCAGATGACTAAAGGACCGCATCCGTCCAATGGAATCAAAGTGGCGATTATCGGCTCCGGTCCTGCGGGAATAACGATTGCAATTATTCTTGCAAGATATGGTTATCAGGTTACTATTTTTGAAGGCAAGGATAAAATAGGCGGCGTGCTCAGATACGGAATTCCTGAGTTTAGACTTCCTAAGAGTGTGCTTGACGATATTGAATACAGACACTTGGAGCTTAAGGGTATCAAGATAAGACCTAATACTTTAATTGGCAGTGCAATTACGATTGAAGATTTATTCCGCGACGGTTATAAGGCAATTTTCGTAGGAACCGGTGTATGGAAACCGAATGCTCTTCATATCAAGGGAGAGACCTTCGGGCATGTACATTTTGCAATTAATTATCTTAATAATCCTGACAGCTACAGACTTGGCAAAAAGGTTATTGTAATCGGTGCAGGTAATGCGGCTATGGATGTGGCAAGAACCGCACTTAGAAAAGGCGCAGAGGATGTTACATGCTTTTCAATTACAAAAAAGGTTGCTGCAAGCGATTATGAATTCAGCTATGCGCAACTTGAAGGTGTTAAGTTTGAGTATAGTAAAAAGCCTGTTGAGATTACGGATGACGGTGTAATATTTATGGATGTTGATGAGGCAGAGGATGGAACACTTACACCGATAGAAGGTACTGAAGAATTGTATCCTGCCGACAGTGTAATTATTTCAATCAGTCAGGGGCCGCAGAGTAGACTTGTTAATTCGACAGAAGGTCTTAAGGCAAATAAGAGAGGTCTTCTTGATGCTGATGAGACAGGTCACACATCACGTCCGGGAATTTTTGCATCCGGTGATGTTGTTAACGGAGCACGCACTGTTGTTGAAGCGGTTGCTCACAGTAAAGTAGTCGCAGAGTCAATGCATCAGTATATTCAGAATTTGCCGAAGGATGAATAAATTCTGAGAGCGGTTTATAAACGGATATTAGCAATAAAAAAGTTGTGGTAACAATTATGTTCCACAACTTTTTTGATTGATATATATATAAGCAAATAATTAAATAGAAACTTCTTCTTTCAACCAGTCAAGAACTTCTTCAACTGTAGCAAAGTGTCCTTCAAGAACGCCGGTTGCCGAACGTTCGGTATTTTTCTGAGCCTGAATCTTTAACATGATGGATTTACCTTCTGCAAAACCAAATGCTTTACAGCCGGCTTCAACAAACTTCTTTGTCATCTTAACAAGTTCACCGCTTTCTGATGCGCCGACAGGTAACATCTGTGAACAGTCTGCTATGTAAGCCCAACCTGTGGATTTCCATGCGGCTGCTTCAGCAAGAACTGTATCAGTGAGCCAGATGAGCTCGTCTACGTTGGTTTTTCCTACACCTGCAGATAAAACAATTTTTCTTCCGGGGATAACTTCAACTGATTGTGCACCATTAACCTTTGCCATAAATAGGTCCTCCTAAGTAAGATTATTCTGGATAATATTATACCTCATGGATAAAATTCTGTCAATTTGATTTTGCATGTAAATTAAAAAACAATATTGTAAAAGTGAAATTTTCTTATATCATTTAAGTAATTGCTTAAATAGTGCCAAAAAATTCAAAAAACATATGCAATGTGTAAAAATATATTGAAAAAACGCGCATTTTGTTGTAAAATTATTCTATATAAACCTTTTGCCGGCATGTGCGGATGCGCGTAACGGTAACTGCCGAAAGGAGATTAAAGGAGCATGGCAAGATTTAAAGAAAAAGAGAGTAAAAGAGGTCTGAGTTTGGTTGCCAGAATCCTGTTGATGTCATTGGTATCAATTGGATTGATGGTACTCGTTGCAATATATGCAATATGGAGTACGGGCGCAGCGATAGCCAATAAGATGGCACAGCAGGAACTTTATACGGCAAGCTTGGCGGTGCAGATGGAGATTGATGCATTGGTGCCTAGTGGGGAATATGTTCAGAAGGGTAGTAAGTTATATCGTAGAAATACAAGTATTAATGACAATATGACAACTTTTAACAGTTTCGTTATGAAGAACAATCTCGTACTTATGTTTTTCTATGGAGATACATGTCTTGCAAGTACTTTGGACGATGAGACAGGAGCAGAGTATTTAGGAGCGGTATTGCCTGCGAATGTAGTTGATAAAGTTCTTACTAACGGAAGTACATATTTCGACTCAAGCGTAGAGGTTAACGGTGAGAAGTATTTCGGATTTTATTATCCGCTTTTAGAGAAGGCTACTTCTAAATCAGCAACAGCGTGTGTGTTTGTTGCCAGACGAACAAGTGATACAGTTAGTATTTATATAGCACAGATTATTAAGAATATTATAATCATGGGCGTTTTGGCCGGAATCAGTGCAGCGGTTATGTTTGTGCTTCTTAAGAAAGTTACTAAGCAGTTGCTTGTATCAGTGGGACAACTTGATGAAGTTGCATCCGGTAAGTTATACATAAAAGAAGATGAAGAAGCAATGAAGAGGGATGATGAAATTGGTGCTATTTCACGTTCGATTGCTTCACTTGTTACATCTTTCACTGATATTATTAAGAGAATCAAGACAGCGGCAGAGAAGTTATTTGATTTCTCAATGACATTTACAAATCGCTTTGAAGTTATTTCAGAGTCAATTGATAATGTAAATACTACGGTAGACGAGATTGCAAACGGTGCGACGGCACAAGCAAGTGAGACACAGCTTGTTAATGAGAAGGTTCTTAATATCGGAAGTGCTATTGAGACAACTTCAGAAAATATGGACAAGCTTGCCGAGAGTACCGAGAAGATGAAGAATTACAACATTACGGTTAATGATACTCTTAAGGAATTGGCGGAGATTAGTATAAAGACACAGCAGTCTGTTGATGAAGTACAGGAGAAGACAACTGCAACCAATAAGTCAGTACTTGAGATTCGTTCAGCTACTGATATGATTACAGAGATTGCAAGTCAGACCAATTTGCTTTCACTTAATGCTTCAATCGAGGCAGCAAGAGCAGGAGAGGCAGGTAGAGGTTTTGCGGTTGTTGCTGATGAGATTCGTAAGCTTGCCGATCAGTCAGGAGAATCTGCTGCAAGAATTTCAGCAATTATCAAGGAACTTATTGATAACTCCAATAACAGCGTTGCAATCATGAATCAGATGTCCGAGATTATGGGACAGCAGAATGCTCACTTGGATGCAACCAAGAATGTGTTCGGTTCACTTAATCAGGAAATCGACAGTGTTGCATGTGCAGTTGATATTATTACCAACGAAGTTGAACAGCTTGATATTCTTAAGAATGATGTTATGGGTAGCATGGAGAATCTCGCTGCAATCGCAGAAGAGAATGCAGCAAGTACTCAGGAGACATCAGCAGCTATGCAGGAGCTTTATAATATCGTTATTGAATGTAAAGAGAAGACGGAAGAGATGGTTGGTCTTGCCGACAACCTTATGGAAAGTACCACAATGGTTACTTTAGAGGCACCTGTGGATGAGGCTGAATATGAGGAAATTGAACAGGAAGAGCATGTTGAAGAAGTGACTGAAGAGGTTGTGCCGATAGAGGCAGAGTAAAAGTGTTTGCGTGGCAAATTCTTAGGCAACAGAGTTTATCATGACGTAAAAAATGTGGCTGAAAGCTTAAAAAGCTTTCAGCCACTTATTTATTTTACGAACCATCTTGTATAACGGTCCTTCAAGTTCTTTACGGGCATTCTTAAGTTCCTTACGGATTTCGATTCCCTGGGGACAGTGCTTTTCGCATTTGCCGCATTCAATGCAGTTGGAAGCCGAAGTTGGAGTTTTACGGAGTGCAGTGCACATCGTATAATCAACAAGTCCCCAAAACTTACTTTCGCTGTATCTGCGGTTATATGCAGAAAATGTTCCGGGAATATCGACATTTGCAGGGCAGGGCATACAATAACCGCAACCTGTACAGCCGACCTTCATTTTGCTGTTGATTGCCTCCACAACATTTTGAAGCATAACTTCTTCATCGGGGCCCAGTTCACCGACGGATACTGTGGAGGCAGTATTAATGTTGTCTTTTACCATCTCATCAGAATTCATGCCTGACAGGACACAGGTTACCTCCGGCTGATTCCAAAGCCACCTGAATGCCCACTGCGCAGGTGTGTGGCTGACAGGGTAATCGTTAAAAATATGTTTTGCTTCGTCGGGTAATCTGTTAACAAGCTTGCCGCCACGGAGCGGTTCCATGATGATAACAGGAAGTCCTTTCTCATGAGCATAATTTAAGCCTTTTCGTCCGGCTTGCGAATGCTCATCCATATAATTATACTGAATCTGGCAAAAATCCCAATCATAAGCATCTACGAGCTTACAGAACATATCGGAATTGCCGTGATATGAAAAACCGATTTGTCTGATGGCACCGGATTTCTTTTTGTTCTCAATCCATTCTATGATGCCAAGTGTTTTGAGACGCTCCCAGGTATCAATATCACTTAGCATGTGCATGAGGTAATAATCTATATAATCAGTCTTTAAGCGGCGGAGCTGTTCCGAAAAAAGCTTTTCAAGCCCCTCCTTTGATTTTATAAGATAATGTGGAAGTTTGGTCGCAATATACAGTTTTTCTCGGATTTGATTTTTCGCGAAAATTTCCCCGATGGCTGCCTCGCTGCCTGGATACACATAAGCAGTATCGTAATAGTTTACGCCCGAATTAAAAGCAGTAAGTATTTCGCGTTCAGTCTCTTCCATGTTAATTTTGCCGAGAGTCTGCGGAAAGCGCATACATCCAAAGCCGAGTATTGATATCTGATTACCGTATTTATCTATCCTGTAATTCATAAATGCCTCCATAAAATGATTTAGTTAATTTTACTGTATTATTATGCCAAATGCAAGGAAAATAGATTGAAGAGAGAGGAAAAGAAGAGTATAATGAGAGGCATAAACTTCAGTAAGTGAAAAGGAGTACAACAAAAGTGAAAAAGAGAGTAAATAAGGGACTTGCAACAGTACTTATAAGTTTGATTTTGCTTGGAACAGTTTGGGTTGAGCCGTCTATGGCTGCAAGAGGAGATAATGAAGGGGGAAATCGAATTACGCACGGAACTGTGACTGAGTGGATTTCGGAAGATGAAGTTAATAACACTCCGCCAAAGGATTATGCCGTGAACGAGAAGACGCAGGGGAAAGCTAAAGATGGGAAGTATAATGATTTCTTTTTGGAAGATACCATTCAAACAGTTTATATAGAGATAGATGAGACTAATTTGAATTATCTATTGCAGAATGCCGATGAAGAACCGTATGTAATGACAAACAGTGTTACGATTGGTGATGTGACGCTGGGTTACTGCGGCCTTAAAACAAAGGGTAGTTATACTCTTGAACATGCATACACTGACAATGCAGGTAGCGACAGATTTTCATTTACGGTTAATTTTGGCAAGTTTATCAAGAAAAAGGATTACGGTCAGAAACAGACTTTTTACGGCTGTGACAAGATAAGCTTCAACAATTTCTTTTTTGATAAGTCCATGATGAAGGAGTTTTTTGCTCTTAAGCTTATGGATGAGATGGGACTTCCTACACCGCAGTACGGTCTTGCCAAGCTTTATATTAATGGTAATTATTACGGCGTTTACGCAATGGTGGAGGCTTTGGACAGCTCTATTTTGGAGCAGTATTACAATGTCGATAAGGATGCAATCAGCAGTTATCTTTGTAAACCCGAGGGAACGGGGCTTTTGTATGAAGAATTAGTAGATGAACCGGATGCTCTTTGGGAGTTTGATGAGGATACCTACAAAGATGTGGAAGATATGCTTCCGACGGTAATGGAATGGTTAAGAAAGCTAAACTGCCTCAGTGAAGGTAAGGACTTTGACGGTAAGACAATAGATGTTAACAGTGAAGAATATCTTAAGCTTCTTGACAAAATTATGAATGTCGATGAGGTTGTAAAATATTTTGCAGTGCACAGCTGGCTGTGCCAGATGGATAATATGTTTGTCGGGCAGAAAAATTATGGTTTGTATATCGATCCTGACGGAGTATGTACGGTAGTTCCGTGGGATTATGATTTGAGCTTTGGCTGCTATTATCCCAGTACGGCAGAGCTTACGGCAAACTATAAGTTGGATGTCATGTATCGTCTGGATATGTTTAATGAAGGTCGTGAGAAACAGATATCTGCCAACAAATATGCGGAATATCCGTTATTTAACGTTATTTATCAGAATAAGGCATTGATGGATGAATATCACGGATATATGAAGGAATGTTCGAAGGTTGCGGCACTCGGGGGTACTGTAGAATCTACGGGAGAAAGCTATGTGCCGGGATTTTTCAATACATATATAGAGAAAATGCAGGACGAAGTTATTGCAGCGGCAACAGAGAAACTTGCACCCAATGTATACTACATGAATTGGATAAAGCAACCGCGTGATGTAAGACAGGGCTTGCCGAATCTTGCTAAGATAATCGCTTTACGTTCAGTGGGTGTGTATGCACAGGTAGAGGGAATTGATACAACCGTTTGTGCAACAGGCTGTAATCTTGAGACCTTGGGTAATGCCATAAGAGGCGATTTTTCAAACAGTGGAGTGTTGACTACGGTTGATGCAACAACAGGTATTTTTGTTACTGCAGAGTTTGAAAAAAAGAAGAGTGCGATGTCTCCGTTACTTGTGGTTGCGCGTGTTGAAGAAACCAATAAAGTATATGAGAATATTAAGTCAGAACTTGGATGCGGCGAGGATGAAAGCCTTACGGTTTACTCAATGGGAAACAGAGCCAATCCTATATCTGCATATACGTTGTCAGTTCCCCTGGCATTGGAGGATATTAAGGGTAAGGATGTTGAGGTTTATTCCTACATGGACGATGGTTTAACAAAGCTTACTATGACAAGAGACGATAATATTTTTTCTGGTGAGACAGACAGTATTAAGCATATTGCAATACTTATAAAGCCTGCGGCAGGTTCATCAATTGTGCCGGTTATTATTGCGGTTTCGGCAACGGTTGTACTTGTGGGTGCGGGAGTTGTATTAGTGCTTATAAGACGCAGGAAAAAAGCCAAAGATAAGTAAATAAAAAGCGTTCAGTACGTGGATATATATTATCACATACTGAACGCTTTTTATTATTATAAATTATAACTGAAGGTTACCTTCGATACCTTCGTAATCGATTGTTTTTGTGTTACCGTTTTTGAGGATAATATCTACAGGTCCGTAGCCTCCGCGTTTTTCTTTGTCGGTATAAACTATTTCTTTGATAGGGAAGAGTTCGTCTTCCGTAAAATCTTCAAGAGATTCCTTGGTAATTACCTGTGAAATCAATACAAATTGTTCATAGCCGTATAATTTGTTGCGGGAAGTCTTACCGTAAATAACAATTGATTTGTCAGAGTCGGGATTGGTACCTTCACTGTGTATCAAATCGAGGCTGTCCCATCCGTCGTAAATTGTCATTGCAAGCTGTTTCTCGCGACCTGTGTAGTCATGTCCTTTAAGAATAATAGCCTTGGCGTTGCCTGATTCTTTATGGATAATCTCTGTGCCATTATCGGGGAAGCCGTAAGCACCGAGGGTAAGTGAAAAAGGAGCACGGTAAAGCCTTAACTTGTCGGCGCGGAGTATGCCGTATTCAACAGGGAAATCGGCAAGATTAAGTGCCTGTCTCCAGTGAGTCTCGGTTTCGAGATTATAATTAAAAAACTGTCTGCGGTATAATACATTATCACGAATTCCGTGCCAGAAGGTTACATTACATTTTTCAATATTTTCTGTAAGTCCGTCGGTGAGGACATATTGCATGGATTCAATATCCTTTGAGGGAGAAGCTTCCCACGGATACTTACTGTTAAAGCTGAGCTTGGAGTAATTCCACATTGCATGAGTATCCGTACTCTTTTTTACAACCTTGCCGGAACGGAGAATTGTTTCGCCGTTGGCGTTATGGTTGGTAAAGCAGAGTGCAGGACCGTTAAGAGTGGTTTCTTTAATGCCTTTTTCATCTAAGGTTTCCCAACTTCCGTTGTTCTCTTTGGCAGTCCAGAAAGGATGCTCTGCCGGCAGGTGCAGACATAAGAATGCTTTACCGAGCCAGTAAGCGGACTCTGCACATGAATAGCCCTGCACAAGCGGTGCAAACTGACCATAAAAGCCCATGGTCGGTACTCCGTCATAAAGGAAGTCATCCCTTGTCATAAACTGTAAAAGTGAGCCGGAAGCAATTCTTCTTGCAAGTCCGTGATTTACTTTGGAGTTTTTAAACATCATATTGCCGTCAAAAGCACTTGTTGCGGCATTGCGGTAAACATTGCTTCGTCCCCACATATTGGTGAAGCCGTCCCTGTCAAAAAAGTCGGCGTAAGTTTCCATAAGTTTGTTGGAGTTGCGCTCATATCCGGCGGCAATGTATGGTTCGTGTTCGTAGCCGTACCAGTTGCACCAGAAAGCAGTATAAACGTTAAATGCCCAACAAGAATAGTAGTCAAAGTTCTGTCCGTCTCTATACCAGCCGTCTCCCGCGTAGTAGTTAAGAATTACCTGAGCATGTTCACGCATAATATCCTTGTCTATGGAGTAGCCTTCTTTGTGCAGGAAAGCCATATCAAGCATATTAAAAAGTCGCCAGTTCTGCGGAACAGTGCTTGTATGGGCATAGCTGAGAAGGAAGTTGGCTACAATATCTTTTTCATCTTTAGAGTAAGTGTCCCAGATTTCTTCCTTACAGATATCAAGACACATAACAAGTGCACAGGTCTCAACTGTCTGTTGGAATGTACGTGAAGGGTCATCCGTGCCTGCAAGTTCTCTTAAATCTTCCATATAGCCTACAAAATTCGGATGTCCTTTGGTGCAGGCATAAAGCACCTGTTTGCGATAGTATTCTTTAAGGGAATAGCCGCAGATGGTTATTTCGGGATCAATATGTATAAGCGGTGATGCAATCAGGAAGGAACGGGCAAGTCCCTCAAATTTTTGAGCCATTTCCTCCTGCTTAAGTCGATTGCCGGTTGCATCCTTGTGCGGATAAGTAATCTCTGTTTCGCGACGTGGCATAATTACAGGGGCCTCGATAGACGGAATATGATTAAACATACCTGTCAAGAGATATTTGCCGGCATCAATCCAATGTTCTCTTGTGAGTCCGGTATACGGACTTAAATCGTAGTCTAAATTTGCAGGTTTAAAAATCATGTCTTTATTTCCTTTCAAAAATTAATTGGTATTTAAATAGTCTGAAGGAGACATTCCTTCCAACTTTTTAAAAACCTTACTGAAGTAGAAAGCACTTTCAAAACCAAGTATATCGGCAACTTCGTATACTTTTAAATTTTCCTCCTTCAGAAGACGTTTGGCTTCGTTTATTTTACACGTATTAATATATTCACTAAAACCTATATCGTTATATTTGCTGAAGAGCTGGCTTAAATAGCTTGGGCTGATGCCGAATACTGCCGCAACCTCATTAAGAGAAAGATGTTTGCGGAGATGTTCATTAATATATTTGCGCACGTTGATGACGATGTGGTTCTTGTGATCCTGTCGCCTTTGTTCGAATACATCAGCAAGCTGTTCAGCAAAAGAACTCAGCCAGTTTACTATCTGTTCAACATTTGACATCTTGTAGATTGAACGATAACCGTCGGGTGTGTTTTCAAAAAATCCTGAAACAATCGATTCGCCGTCCTGTAACAATGAGATTGCAAGGTATAGAATGTTGCAGGCAGCGTCCATTGCCTGAATATAACGGTTGGGATAAGCCAGAAACAGCTCACAAATTGTTGAAATTGACTGTTTTAAGATCGCCGGGTCATATTCTTCGAAGGCTCTTGTTAAATCGTTTTTAAAAAGGCTGATGTTAAATGAGTTTCGGTGGCTGTTCTTTTGCAAAGTATTTTCAAAAAATACTATGGGTTCTTTTGCAGTAGCAGACAGGTATGCCTGTCGTGAATATTGGTAAGAATCGCAAATTGCCTGTGGAGTATTTACAAGACTTCCGACAGCGCATTTAAGATTTACGTTATAATAATTCTGTAACGTTGAATTCATATTTTGAAGTATATGCAATATGCTTTCAAAAACATTTGCGTCATCTGCAGATTGTTGGTTATGGCAGAAAATAAGAGCAAAATGTCTTACATCAAGAGACAGAGCATAGGTTGGCATATATTTTGCGGTAAGCTCTCGTATCATTTGAAGAGAAGAGGTAAAAAGAGAAAGTTGCTTATCTGCAGGCAGATTATCTGCAGCCGCACTTACAATTTCACCATAACAGCATATGTAACCTTCGTAATTAAAATTAAGATTTAAGTCCCTGCTCTGCAATAAAAACTGTTCTTCCGATTCAAAAAGGTTATGAAGAAGACTGATAAAAAACTTGTCGTTAAAAAGGTGCATATTACCAATCGGTTCGGCGGTAATCTGTTTATTCTTGCTGATTTTTGAAAGAACTTTTTCGATGCAGCTTTTTAAAAGTGCAGGAGTCAGTTCAAGCTTTACAAGGTAATCAGATACCTGATATGTGAGAGCTTCCTTAACCATGTGGAAATCCTCGTAGCTTGTAAGAATTATAAATTCAGGATAATCGGTTCCGTAGCGCTCGCGACATTCCCTGATAAGCTCAAGACCGTCCATAACAGGCATTTTTACGTCAGTAATAACAATGTCAGGGGACATTTCTTCAATTATTTTGAGGGCGTTTTGGCCGTTCATGGCAGTACCGCAGATTTCAATGCCAAGTTCCTGCCAGTTTATCATTGATTTAATACCTACCTGAACGAGGGGTTCATCATCGACTATTAATAATTGAATCATAAAATACCTCCGTAATGTTTTATCGGTCTGTATAAGAACTTGAGCCATGAATGTGCATGGGAATGTGGATTGACATGGTAGTATACCTGCCTGGTTCGCTTTCTATGGTTATGCCGTATTGTTCTCCGAATTGGTATTGCAGACGTTTGTGTACGTTGTTTACGCCGAGTTCTCGGAAAAAGTCGGCACTGTTGTCGCTGTCACCGCTCAGAATCTGTTTGGCTTTTTCCTCAGACATTCCGACACCATCATCGTTCACATCGATTCGTATGTCGTTACCGTCACGCATAATATGAATGGTAATATTACCGGCACAGCCTTTAGGTTCAATACCATGGAATATGGCATTTTCAACAAGAGGTTGCAGTGTGAATTTAATAATGTTGCAGTTATACAGCTTTTCATCATCAACTTTAATATCAAGCGTGATTGTACCGCCATAGCGGTAGCTTTGTATCGTAAAATAATTCTCTATAAGAGAAAGTTCTTCGCGAATGTCAATAAGTAAACTTGTACCTTTTGAAATACTTTTTAAAAGTCTTGAAAGTGCAGTAGTCATCTCGGCAATTCCGTCCGAACCCTGTGCGGTAGCCATCCATTTGATGGAGTTTAGCGTGTTGTATATAAAGTGCGGATTAATCTGGTTTAGAAGAATCTTGTATTCAAGGTCCTTTTTCTGGCTTTCAAATTCTACACGCTTGTTCATAAGCTGGTTAACATTTTCGGATAAATCATTAATTCCTTTGCCAATTTCTCCGATTTCATGGTCCCATTCGATAGATGGGTCTCTGGAAAAATCGCCATCGGCAATTTTTTGCATCTTGGTACGAAGTTGTGAAACCGGAACTGTAATCATTTTGTTCATGATAAACATAAGAAGCGCGCCGATTGCAATGATACCGGTCAGCGTGGAAATGAGCACATTTATAAAAAACGGCTTTTGGCTGATGGTTTCCGCGTATGAAATACTCTGACTTATGTAACAATTGTTCATATCAAGCGGTGTAGTGACTATAACTTGGGTTTTACCCTTGGCAGTCTGTATCTTAGTAACCGTGGTTGTATCAGCAAGTGATGAATCCGTAAGATCGGCAAGCGTTTTGTAATTACGCTCTATTTCGGTAATTGTACCGTTTTCATAAATATAGTTGTGTTTGTCTATCGAAAAATAAAACATACTGTCTGCGGGAACTCCGTAACGGTCAAGTGCGTCAGTGAATAAATCAGCAGACACCTCTATAAAAAGATATCCGGCCTGTACCGCATTATACTGATATGTAATCGGACGTATTATAGGAAGGACAAGACGACCTTTACGGTGAAAAGGGTCAGCAATAAATCCGGTAGAAAAATCATAGCCCTTGGCATTAAGTAAAGTCTTGTAGAAATCAAGCTGAGGAATTTCCTTTGCGAGATTATTGGTAGAAGAATAGGTTGAATTTACAACCTGCAAAAAGTTTGCTTCCGTAACGATGGCGAGTCTCGGCATATATTTGCTTGAAGCATTAAGCTTATATTCTTCAGAGAGACTGTCATATGTAGCGACTGACAGTACGGAGCCGGGATTTGGGTTGTTTTCTATATATTTTGCAATGTCAGAGTTTGTCTGACAGTAACGCACCATACGGTAGACGTCGTTAATACTATTGTTAATGGAATCTGCCAAAAGAGTAAGGCTGCTTTCTGTGGAATGAATAAGGTTGTTCTGAAGATAGCTGTGGAAAATATAGTAGCTTACAAGCCCGATTAATACACACATGCAGACTATACAGCTAAGTGTTATTATAAGAATTCTTTTTTGTATACTTGAA
>JAZNXQ010000321.1:0-2125 GCA_045593945.1 Lachnospiraceae bacterium
CGGATTTTGGCCGTACTGCTCCTGGGGCATCGACCGCAGGGACGATGCCGAGATTATGATTGACTTTGGTCGCGACATCAAGACCGATAAAATGACTCTCGTCATCCGCGCTGACTTTCCTCACGACAGTTGGTGGGACGAAGGAACATTCGAGTTCTCGGACGGCTCTTCCATGACCGTTCCGCTTGTTAAAACCGCCGCTCCGCAGGTGTTTACCTTCCCCGAGAAAACTATCTCCTGGGTGAAGCTTAACACTCTTATCAAAAACCAAGATGACCCGTCACCATTCCCGGCTCTCAGCCAGTGGGAAGTGTACGGAACAGAAGCATAAAAAAGGTGGCCATCCATACGGATGACCACCTAAAATATTGCTGTCTGTTAAAATTAATCCATTGTGTAGGGCATAAGAGCGATATGACGTGCTCTCTTAACAGCAACTGTAAGTGCTCTCTGATGCTTTGCACATGTACCTGTGATTCTTCTGGGAAGGATCTTTCCTCTCTCAGATACATATCTCTTTAATTTATTAACATCTTTGTAGTCAATTACATTGTTCTTATCAGCACAGAATACACAAACTTTCTTTCTTCTGCGCATGCCGTTGCCCGGTCTTTTTCTCATGCCTTCGGCCTTATCGCCTTTGTCAGCTTTATTGTATGCCATTACTGTGACCTCCTTATATAATCTTATACCTAGTTAAAAGGAAGACCTTCGTCTTCTACTCCGTCAGGTATATTCATGAAGCCGTCACTTGCCGCCATGCTCGGAGCCGGTCTGGATGCAGGTTGGAAACCGCCACCCATGCTGTCACCTGCTGAACCCTTGCTGTCAGCAAATTCCTGATCTTCTACTACTATGTCTGTTGTATAAACTTTTGCACCATCTCTGTTGGTGTAACTGCCTGTCTGAATTCTTCCGGAAACAAGAACTCTCATTCCCTGTCTGAAATACTTCTCGGCAAATTCTCCTGCCCTGTCAAATGCAACGCAGTTAATGAAGTCTGCTGTCTGCTGCGAATTATCGCCAGTAGCATCTCTTCGTCCTCTTCTGTCTACCGCCAATGTATATCTGGCAATAGCCATACTTCTCTCGCCCTGAGAATATCTAACCTCAGGATCTCTTGTAAGTCGTCCCATCAAGATAACTTTGTTCATGAAATCTCCTCTTTTCTTTTAGAGTTAATTACGCTTCCTGCTTTACGCACAAATATCTGATTACTGACTCCATAAGACGAATACGTGCTTCTACTTCATTCGGGCAGTTTGCATCTTCTGACTCGAATCTAACAAAATAGTAGAAAGCTTCTTTCATTTTCTGAATCTCGTAAGCTAATCTCTTCTTACCACATTCTTCAACTTCAGTCACAGTACCACCGAAACGTGTAATGTATTTGCTTACCTTCTCGATAGCTGCTGCTCTCTCTTCGTCCTCAAGTTTTGCATTCAATACTACTGCAAGTTCGTATTTGTTCATGCTCTATCGGCACCTCCTTTTGGTCTCTGGCCCCCTGTCAAGCAAGGAGCAAGGAATTAATATAATATATCACAGCTATCAATGATAGCATAGAAAGTCGAATAATGCAAGTACTTTTTCTCATATATTCTGCAAATTCACATACAAAAAGGAGATGACCCAAACTCATCTCCTTTTACAATTACCCTAAATAATATTATGCATTTACATCAGAACCGCAATGTGCACACTTTGTAGCGTCGATGTGAATCTCTGACATACAGTAAGGGCACTTCTTTGTTGTAGCGGGTGCCGGAGCAGCCGGCTCTTCCTTCTTCTTAAGGCTGTTAATACCTTTTACAAGTAAGAATACAACAAATGCCATAATAATGAAGTTAAGCACACCTGAAATGAATGTACCGTATTTTACTACAGCAACGCCTGCTTCTTCTGCAAGTGCAAGTGTCTCATACTTGTTACCATCAAGAGCGATAAACCAATTATTGAAATCAACTCTTCCCGTAACAAGGCTTAAGAGAGGCATAATTACGTCATTAACAAGTGAAGATACAAGTGAATTGAATGCACCACCGATGATAACACCGACTGCCAAATCAATCATGTTGCCTTTTAAGGCGAATTTCTTGAATTCCTTTAACATTTTTCTTCCTCC
>JAZNXQ010000322.1:0-1963 GCA_045593945.1 Lachnospiraceae bacterium
GACAGAGGGCGATTTTAACGGAGATATTTCATGGACCTGTGAAGCACTTACCAACATAATCAAGAACTGCATGGAGCACACGCCCACGGGTGGCAGAATTACAATCAACGCATCTGAAAATGCTCTTTACACCGAAATTACAATTATGGACAATGGCTGTGGCATATCCAAAGAAGATTTGCCACATATTTTCGAGCGTTTTTATAAGGGCAAAGACTCTGACGATAAGAGCTTTGGAATAGGGCTTGCCCTTGCCAGAATGATAATTACTTCCCAGAACGGCACCGTCAAAGCAGAGAACGTCTCTCCCACAGGTGCCCGCTTCACCATCCGCTTTTATAAAAGAACCATTTAACATACAACTGCCACGAAGGGCTCACCCTCTAATATCAAAACCGATTAACCGAAAGAGTTGGTCGGTTTTGGTTTTTAAGCTAAAGTGACGTTTTTGTTATTTTAAAGTCACGCACCTGTCACTTGCGTCTGATATAGTATGCCTGTAAAACACAAAAAAGGAGATTTCGGATTTATGGAAATATTAAGAGTTGAGAATCTTTGCAAAACCTACGGCAAGGATGAGAATAAGGTAAAGGCATTAGACAATGTATCCTTCTCTGTAAATAAAGGGGAATTTGTAGCCATTATCGGTCCTTCGGGCTCCGGCAAATCCACGCTTTTACACATACTCGGCGGTGTTGACAAGCCTACAAGCGGCAAGGTATACATGGACGGCAAGGATGTTTATGCGCAGGATGATGAGCAGCTTGCCATATTCCGCCGACGCCAGGTCGGACTTATTTATCAGTTTTATAATTTGATTCCGGTACTTAACGTTACGGAAAACATAACTCTTCCCGTGCTTATGGACGGAAGAAAGGTAAACAAAGAAAGATTAAATGAGCTTCTTGTAACATTAAAGCTTACAGGAAGAGAGAATCATCTGCCGAACCAGCTCTCGGGTGGTCAGCAGCAGCGAGTTTCTATCGGAAGGGCTCTTATGAATGCTCCCGCGGTTGTACTCGCCGACGAGCCCACAGGTAACCTTGACAGCAAAAACAGTCATGAAATCGTGGACCTTCTTAAGCTGTCCAACTTAAAATACAACCAGACTCTGATTGTAATAACACATGATGAAAATATTGCTCTACAGGCAGACCGTATTATTGCCATCGAGGACGGTAAAATCACCCGCGACGAGGTGATTCGCCGATGAATATTTTTAACAAAGTAACTTTAGAATCCCTTAAGAAAAACAGAACTCGTACAATCGTAACGATTATCGGAATTATACTTTCGGCAGCCATGATTTGTGCCGTTACAAGCTTTACAAGCAGTTTTATGAACTACTTGCAACAGGGTACCATTTATAGCACCGGTGACTGGCACGGAAGCGAGCTCGATACTTATTACTCTCTTTATGAGGATATTGTCGGCTCCGACGAGATAGAGCATGCCGTTTATATGCAACAGCTCGGATATGCCAAGCTTGAAAACTGCCGCAATGAATACAAGCCTTATATCTTCATTCTCGGCGGCTCCGAGAATGCCGAAAATGTCATGCCTATTCATATTACAAAGGGCTCTTATCCGACCTCTGCGGATGAAATCCTTTTGCCTAACCACTTAGCCGAAAACGGCGGCGTGATATATCATATCGGCGACACTTTAACCCTGGCGCTTGGCAATCGTATGTTTGAGGGCTGGCCCATGACGCAGAACAATCCCTGCTATATATACGAAGGAAGCAAAGCCGTTCTGCTTGATGAGACAATTGACGTGCGTGAAACACGAACCTACACGGTAGTCGGTTTTTATGAGCGTCCGTCCTTTGAAAACCGCACCGCGCCCGGCTACACGGCAATCACAGTTGCCGACAGTAAGCCTAAAGAAGACTGTCTTTACAACATTTACTATAAAATAAAAAACCCCCATAACATTTATAAGTTTATGGAGGGACGTAACC
>JAZNXQ010000323.1:0-11145 GCA_045593945.1 Lachnospiraceae bacterium
TGAAAAGCAAGTACAGCATATGTTACGAACAATTTCGCAGTTGTGTTATCGATTAAAATTACAACCGGAACAACTTTTATATGATGTTGTTGAAGAAATTATTGAAAAAATGGATAAAAACTAGTTAAAAATCCCAAAAATACAGCATTTTTTCTTGACAAAGTTATGTATATCGAATATAAATAAAAGTAGGTGTTGTGGTTGTGTAGAAACACCAAGGAATTAGGCAATAGAGAGAGCATCGAAGGGATGAGCTTGGTTATTGTTCTAAGATTACATAAATGAGATAAGAGGAGGAGTTCACAATGAACAAAACAGAATTAGTAGCAGCAATGGCTGAGCAGGCTGATATGACCAAGAAGGATGCAGAAAAAGCATTAACAGCATTCACAGAGGTTGTAGCAAAGGAATTAAGAAAAGGTGGAAAGATTCAGTTAGTTGGCTTCGGTACATTTGAAGTATCTGAGAGAGCAGCTAGAGAGGGTAGAAATCCTCAGACAGGCGCAACAATGAAGATTGCTGCTTCTAAGACACCTAAGTTCAAAGCTGGTAAAGCATTAAAGGATATGATGAACTAATTGCCATGCGACTTGACAAATTTTTAAAAGTATCTCGTCTTATTAAACGTCGAACGATTGCGAATGAAGCCTGCGATGCGGGAAGAGTTCTTATTAACGATAAAGTCGCGAAAGCGTCAACTGCTGTTAAGCAGGGTGATGTTATCGAGATACAGTTTGGTACCAAAGCCGTTAAGGTAGAGGTCTTAGACGTACAAGAGACAAGCCGTAAAGAAGAGGCTAAGGAATTGTACAAATATCTTTAGAATAAAAGATTAGAATCCCCAATATACTATTAATAACAGTATGTTGGGGGTTTTTGTTTGGAAGAGAAGAAGGTTGTGCCGGGAATACATAAAATATCAATTCATAACAGGAGAGATGCGCTGCTTACCGGAGTGGTTGATGTAATATCATTTGATACGGAAGAAATACTTATGGAGACAACCCAGGGTATGCTTACGATTAAAGGTAAAGAGCTTCATGTTAAGAGGCTTACACTGGAGAAAGGCGAAGTTGAACTTGACGGCACTATAGACAGCTTCACATATTCGGACGCAGCAGCATATGCAAGAAAGGGAGAGTCTTTTATTAAAAGACTTTTTCAGTAAGCGTTATGAATGACTTGATAATGTGGGAACTTGGTTATGTGGGGAAGTGCTTGCTTCTCGGGGCAGGACTGATGTTTTTGTATGATGTGTTAAGAATAGTCAGGATTATAATACAGCATTCAATCGTCATGATTTCGATAGAAGATATACTTTATTGGGCGGTCGCAGGAGTTTTAATGTTTGTACTTCTTTATAAGGAGGATGCGGGCAGTATAAGGTGGTTTGCTGTCGCAGTAACGGCGCTTGGAATGTTTGTGTATAACTTTATGGTCAGCCGTTTGGCGGTGCCGTTTGTCGGTAAATGCCTGAAATGGCCACTACTTAAGCTTGCAACGCTTGTAAAAGCAGTTACATCAAGACTAGAAGCCTCTGGTAAATTGGTAACAGAGTTATTGAAAAAGCGTTTTAAAAAAGTTAGAATAGAGAAAAGAATGAAAAAGTCTGTCTCTGAAAAGGTGGATTAAGTGATGGCAGCCAGGGTACTTGAACGTAAAAAAAGATATAGAAGTGGAATGATAGCGGTATTTCTTGTAGTACTGCTTCTTTTTGCTGTGGTTATGTTTGAGAGCAAACGTCTTATGGCTAAGGATGCCTCATATGCGAAGAAGGAACAATTTCTTCAAATGCAGATTGAGGAACAGTATGAATTCAGAGAGTCTCTGAATTCATATAGTCAATACACGCAGACTAAGAAATATATTGAAGAGATTGCCAGAGAAAAGTTCGGACTTGTATATCCGGATGAGATTGTTTTTAAGGCAATGGACTAAAAGTTGTTAAAGAATCAGAGCCCCCTTTAAGCGCCTAAATGGTACAGGGAGGCTCTTTTTTTGTCTGTTACTTTTAAAAAACAATAACAAAAACCGACAAAATATATTGGCTCGTCCTATTATAATTCCAAATTGCCCCTATCAGACGGGGAAAGGAAAGAGGAGGAGCAGTATGAAAAAAGAGTTGGTTAAAAAGATTCTGTTACAAATGATAGGAGCTGTGGCGGTGGTGTGTTGCCCGATATATGGATATTATCCGATAGCTATGGCTTTTTTTGCAGCGGCATACAGATGTACAAATATAAGAGGAATAACGATACCTGTGATGCTCGGAGCTTTTTTTGCGTGTACGGATGTTGAAACAACGGTAAAATACGGCGTGTGTATGTTGGTCTCTGCTGTGATATATGAATTGATAATCCGAAAGAAAAAGGCGCTTGGAAATGTGGCGTCATCTTTTGTTATGGCGGGCGTATTGTGGGCAGTGGAAGCGGCGGGCGGCTTTATGACTGAGGAGTCGTTCTGGTATGCAGTGCTTGGAGGTTTTGAAGCAGTAACTGTTTTGGGACTTGCGGGAATTCTCTATATGGCACTTGATGGGGAGGTTCTTGCGGGCAGAGGCGCAAAGGATGCAGGTGGAGTGTTGGGGCAACCTGCAGGCAGAGAAATGGTTGCAACGGGAATTTTAGCAGCGTTAATTATATATGCACTTGGAAATATAAAGATAGGGCCGATATCAGTGGCAGAGGTTGTTGTTTACCTTTTGATACTTATTTATTCGTACAGATACGGCGCCGGAATGGGTGGTATAATAGGAACAGCGTGCGGAATGGTAATGTTGCTTATAAACGGCAATACGACGTATCCGGGAGCTCTCTGTCTTTTGGGGATAGTTGTGGGCTTTTTTAATTACATAGGGAAAACGGCAAGTCTGCTTGCGTATTTTGCGTGCCTTTGGATTCTCGCACTTTCGTATGTGCCGTTTATTTTGGAGGCGGAACGGCTGCAAGGAATGTTTCTTGCGGCAGCGATATTTATGGTATTACCGATGAAATTTACATTTTGCTATAAACCTGCAGTGTCCCCGCCTGCCGAGACAGAGCGAATTAAATACGGCAGCAACAGGATGCTTGAAACGGCGGCGGTATTCAGACGGCTTGCAGACAGTGTAAGGCGGATAAATAAAGAAGATGACGGTATTTTTGCGGCAGAGCTTCAGTTAAAAGTGGCGGCAGGGACTCTGGAGGATATATCAAGAAACATGCTTGCAGGAGAAATGGGTGGAGAAACGGAATGGCAGATAGAAACGATACGTAAGGCGTTTGCACAGAAGGGCTATAATATTAAACGCATAAGTGCGAAAAAAGGAAGCAAGGATGAATTAATAATTCACATGACGCTGCGGACTGAACGAGGGAATACAGGGACGGCAAAGGAAGCGGCAGGTATTATTTCAGGTGCCCTTAAAAAATCTTTTCGTCCGGCGGATGGTTGCCGTACGATAATAAATGGTGAGTTTGCCGGTTATACATTTATGGAGGAACCGGCGTTCATGATGCTTTACGGGAGTGCTTCAGTTACCAAAGACGGAGAGGATATGTCAGGTGATAATTTTACATTTACGGAGCTTGGTACGGGAGAGGTACTTCTGGGAATTGTGGACGGCATGGGGTCAGGTGTCGCGGCAGGAGAAGACAGCGAGATGGTTATTGAGCTGTTAGAGGAGCTTCTTAAGGCAGGATTTGAGGAAGAGTCGGCGCTGGCGCTTGTCAATTCAGTGCTTCTTACGAGGAAAGAGGAACAGAGTCTTGCAGCGATAGATATGGCTGTTGGGGATTTGTATACGGGATGTTTTAATTTTGTAAAGCTTGGTGCAGCCGCAACATTTATCAAAAGAAACCGCTGGGTAGAAGTGCTTTGCTCGACCAATTATCCAATAGGAATACTTAAAAAGGTTGATTATGAAAATACCGTTAAGAAGCTTTATGACGGTGATTATATAGTAATGGTATCGGACGGTATTCTTGATGCCGTGGCAAAAAGTGAAAAGGAAGAACTTTTATCGGAGTGGATCTCAGAGTGTGATAAGAAAAATCCCGGGGAATTTGCCAAGTACATTTTGAATAAGGCAATTGCAGAGGCAAAAGGTGTTGCAAGTGATGATATGACCGTACTTGTTGCGGGGATTTGGTCGAAACACTCTTGATTTTGCCCGCATATTCCATTATAGTTGAAATATGGAATTTTTCGGAGGCGATATAAGTTTTGATTGCGCAGAAAATAAGAGAGTATGTGATTAACAACGATATTATTGAAAGAGGCGACAGAATCGTTGTAGGAGTGTCGGGCGGTGCGGATTCGGTATGTCTTCTTTGGTGGCTCAATTCCGTGAAGGAGGATTTTGGATTATACATTCATGCAGTACATGTGCATCACGGAATAAGAGGAGAAGAAGCGGATGAAGATATGCGCTTTACAGAGGGATTTTGCGCTTCACTCAACATTCCATGTGATGTGGTGAAGTATGATGTGCCGGAGTATGCAAAGGCGCATAATCTGACGGTTGAAGAGGCCGGAAGATTACTTCGTTATCAGGCCTTTGAGGAGGTCAGACAGAAGCATAATTGCGATAAAACGGCAGTAGCACATCATCAGGATGACAGCGTTGAGACGATAATTTTTAATTTGGTCAGAGGAACCGGAGCCAAAGGACTTAGGGGAATTGCACCTGTTTCGGAAAAAGTAGTGCGGCCTTTGCTTGCGCTTTCAAGGGCGGAGGTTGAGGAATATCTTAATGAGAATAATATTACCTGGCGTAATGATTCGAGTAACAGGGAAGAGGAGTATTCAAGAAACAAAATAAGAAATACCGTTATTCCTGCATTAAAAGAGATTAATGAACGTGCTGTACGGCATATATTGGATAGTAGTATAATTATCGGTGATATGTATCATTATGTTCTTACGGAAGCCAATAAGTGCTTTTTTGATATCGCGCAGGTAAATGAAGACGAGGTAATACTGCCGGTTAAGGAAATGCTTGCGGAGGAGCCTGTAATCAGAAGAGAGGTAATTCGTCTGGCAATCGACAGTCTTGTACATACTCTTAAGGATATAACGGCAACTCATATTTATGGAACGGAACTGATGCTTTTTGGACACTCGGGACGTTTTCAGATGCTTCCGTACGGTGTGATGGTAGTCAGAGAACAGACAGCTCTTAAGCTGTATCGTGAGAACGTTTCTGCAACTGACAAAAAGGAAGAGCAACTGCAGGAGGTAGAAATTGATGTGTCCCGTGCAGGTGTTTATCAGCTTCCGTTTGGACAGGGATGTTTTTTTGCGGAGCCATTGCCCGAAAATACAGAAGTTTTTGATGAAAATACTTTAAAAAGTATGGAAAATATGTATACGAAACGAATGGATTGTGATAAAATAAAAGGTACTTTGTTGCTTAGAACAAGGAAAAGCGGCGATTACCTGCTTGTTAACTCAGGGCAGTCGCATAAAAAGCTTAAAGAATATTTTATTGAACAGAAGATTCCGGTGACGCAGCGGGATAAGATTTTACTTCTGGCGAATGGCAGTCATGTTTTATGGGTTCTCGGCTACAGGATGAGCGATGGATGTAAGATTACACAAGAGACTACAAGGCAGATTGAGTTTAGATGGATAAAGGATTTTACGGAGGAACAATAATGAGCGAGAAAATCAAAGTAATGTTAAGTGAAGAAGAAGTTGATAAGAGAATTAAAGAATTAGGTGAGCAGATAAGCAAGGATTACGAGGGCAAAAGTGTTCATTTAATTTGTATATTAAAGGGCGGAGTGTTCTTTATGTGTGAGCTTGCCAAGAGAATAAGTGTTCCGGTAAGCATGGATTTTATGGCAGTATCAAGCTATGGTGCAGGTACATCATCAAGCGGAATTGTTAAGATTATCAAGGATCTTGATGATCCGATAGAGGGTAAGGATGTTATTATTGTAGAGGACATTATCGACTCAGGAAGAACTCTCAGTCATTTGATAGATTTACTCGGACAGCGTAAACCTAATTCAATCAGATTGTGTACACTTCTTGATAAGCCCGACAGAAGAGTTGTGGATGTTAAGGTTGAGTATGTAGGATATAATATTCCTGACGAATTTGTAGTGGGATATGGACTTGATTATAATCAGAAGTACCGTAATTTGCCATATATAGGCGTTGTTGAATTATAATTGTGATAGGAGGACTTTATAATTGAAAACCAAGGGAATTGGTGTGTATTTTATAATATTGGCACTTGTGCTTCTGGCGATGTGGTGGATGACGACGGGCAACGATTATGATAACACATACAATTATACGAATTTTGTTGAAGATTTGAATAATGGTAAAATTCAGGATCTGGAGATTATCCAGAATGCGGAAGTACCTACGGGTGAGCTTAAGTTTATTCTGGTTAAGGGTGAAGAAAAAGACCTTGTGAACATTTATGTTCCGGATGTTAAAGAGGTGCTTGCGGATTTAGAAGAGTTCGGATACACCAAATATATATTGGATGATGTTCAGCGAGACAGCTTTTTCTTAACAACTATTCTTCCGTTCTTAATTGCGATTATTGTTATTATAGTGTTTATGACACTTATGAATAATCAGGCGGCAGGAGGAAGTAACAGCAAGGTGCTTAATTTTGGTAAGAGCCGTGCGAAGCTTATGACTGACGCGCAGAAGAAGGTTACCTTCAAGAATGTTGCAGGTCTTGGTGAGGAGAAAGAGGAGCTTGCGGAGATAGTTGATTTCCTTAAGTCGCCTAAGAAGTATACGCAGGTGGGAGCGAGAATTCCCAAGGGTGTTATTCTTGTGGGACCTCCCGGAACAGGTAAGACTTTGCTTGCTAAGGCGGTTGCAGGAGAAGCAGGCGTTCCTTTCTTCAGCATTTCCGGTTCTGACTTTGTTGAGATGTTTGTCGGTGTCGGTGCATCACGAGTAAGAGATTTGTTTGAGGATGCTAAGAAGAATTCACCGTGTATCGTATTTATCGATGAGATTGATGCAGTTGCAAGACGCAGAGGTACAGGTATGGGCGGCGGACACGACGAGAGAGAACAGACACTTAATCAGTTGCTCGTAGAGATGGACGGTTTCGGTGTTAACGAGGGAATTATCGTTATGGCTGCGACTAACCGTGTGGATATACTTGATCCTGCTATTCTTCGTCCGGGACGTTTTGACCGTAAGGTTATGGTCGGAAGACCTGATGTAAGAGGCAGAGAAGAGATTCTTGCAGTTCATGCCAAGAATAAACCTCTTGGTGACGATGTATCACTTGAGGATGTTGCAAGAACCACAGCAGGATTTACGGGTGCTGACCTTGAGAACCTGCTTAATGAGGCGGCAATCCTTACTGCTAAAGACGGCAGAGCATTTGTAACACAGGCCGATATCAATGCTTCATTTGTAAAGGTTGGTATCGGTGTAGAGAAGAAGAGCCGTGTAATCAACGAGAAAGAAAAGAGAATTACGGCGTACCACGAGGCTGGTCATGCGATTTTGTTCCATGTGCTTCCTGATGTGGGACCTGTTTATACAGTTTCAATTATTCCTACGGGAATCGGCGCTGCAGGTTATACAATGCCGCTTCCTGAGAAGGATGAGATGTTCAATACCAAGGGCAAGATGCTTCAGGATATTATGGTTGGTCTTGGCGGACGTATCGCTGAGGAGATGATTTTTGACGATATAACCACGGGCGCAAGTCAGGATATCAAGCAGGCAACATCACTTGCGCGTGCAATGATTACCAAGTACGGTATGTCAGAGAAGCTCGGTATGATTAACTACGGCAGTGACGAGGATGAAGTATTCATCGGAAGGGACTGGGGTCATACCAAGAATTATGCTGAATCTACAGCCGGTGTGATAGATGCCGAGATTAAAGCAATTATTGATGAATGTTATTATAAGGCCAAGAAGATACTTGAGGAAAACGAAAAAGTTCTTCATAGCTGTGCAGAGCTTCTTCTTGAAAAAGAGAAAATCACAAGAGAAGAATTCGAAGCCTTATTTGATAGTGCAGATTGTATATAATTACAATGACTTTTTTTGGAGGGTTTTGCAGGATATGGCAAAATGCACAAAAAAACCTTCGAGTTTTTGTGAAGTTTGTGCACACTTATTGTGGACGTGGTGCTATAATCATTATTGTAAAACCCCCCCCAATACATTATATAGTTTTTGCTACACTCATAAGAAAACGAAATACCTTCTCCTAAAAGACAGCTTTGTAGCGGCTGTCTTTTTTACTGTCTAAAAATAGGGTTTAGGTGCAAGCAAATTCCACAAATTTAAATAAGCAGTTTTCTGACCGCTCTCGCTACATTAAAAACGTAGCACTACTAAGGTTCCAAAAGACAGAACCTAAGTAGTGACGTTTTTAGAGTGTCAGAAAACTGCTTATTTAAATTTGTGGAATTTGCTTTGCATCTAAAGACTATTTATATTGTTATCTGCAGACTTTCTTGTTATTGGTGCGGCCGAGGATGTAGTCGGTGGAGACGTTGTAGTAGTCGGCCAGTACAAGTAGATGTTCTATAGGAATGGTTTGGAAACCGCGTTCGTATCGGGAGTATACTGTTTGCTTGATTTGCAGTAATTCTGCGATTTGTGTCTGGTTTAAATCAAGGTCTTCTCTTAAGTCTCGTAGTCGTTGGAAATACATAAAAACTCCTTGTAAATTAGTTTTAGAACTTTTTGATACTATTGACTTTAACTTAAAAGGGGGATATAATGATGATATTAGTACTGATAAGTACTAAAAGATATTATGAGAGATGTTGATGTTCTTTATAACCTATTAAAATGAAAAATAAGGAGAAGGAATATGAGGAAACTTACAAAAATATTACCGGTGATCTTAATCGTAACTTTGCTTACAGCATGTACAGGCAAGGTGTCAGATGCCATCAAAGACGGCGTGGACGATATATTAAGCACTACATCTGCGATGCCTGAACCGACTGCTACACCTGAACCAACAACGACACCGGAATTGACAACGACGCCGGAACCGACAACAACCTCGGAACCAACTACAACGCCGGAGCCGACAACTACACCTGAACCCACAACCACTCCCGAACCGACAACAACCCCGGAGCCGACTACAACTCCTGCACCAACTACAACAGCAGAACCCGAAACAACAGTACCGCTTACAGGTAAGGATTTCACATGGAGAGACGGATGTGTTGTTATTGATGGGACAGTAGTACAGTTTCCTACAACATACAAGAAACTTTGCGAAGTAGTCAAGGAAAGATTAACAGCAGATGGATTATTAGAGACGGCAACGGCAACTAAAAACAAAACCTTAAAGTGTTCTGTTGATGGAAAAAATATTTTAGGATATTTTCATTTTTATAATAATATAACTACTGACATGAAAGCATCTAACTGCTTATTAATAGGAATTGAAGATGGCGGGTTTGAGGAAAAGGTAGAATTCCCGCATGGTCTTTGTGTGAACATGAAAATTACTGAAAAAGAGCTTTTAGATTTAATAGGAGACGAACCAACAAGAGTAGATGACAACACCTCAAAAAATAAGGGAAAAACTTATTATTGGTCTAAAACTCCTGCCACTCAAGAATATTACAAAGGGGGCGTGTGGGCAAGAAATCGTTTTTACGTAACGATTTCTTCAGAGGGAAAAATTTCCGAAATATCATACACATGGTATACGGAATAAATATTTTTACTAAAACCATATACCCAAAATGTGTTGTAAAAACAAATTTTATAAAGAACTCCCATTAAGTTTATGCTTAGGGGAGTTCTTTTGTTTTTCTCTTTTAAATCAAGCAAAATCTTTCTTATGAATTGCTTTACAAAAGAACCTTAATATATTGCTTTTTTATTGCGAATTTGATATAATTTCAACAATATTTTGAGGATGTGTGTTATGAGCAGAGAGATTATTTTCGAGGCACTTTACAGTGACGGAACAGGGGAGTATCGCATACCGGCGCAGCCTGATAAAGGGGAAGCTGTTAAGCTTAGGATAAGGACTGCAAAAGATAACGTAACAGAGGTTTTTTTAATCTGGGGTAGAGAGAGACTTGCCTTAAGCAGGGAGTTTAGCGAAGGCAGGTTTGATTTTTATGCGGCAGTTGTGAATGCCGGGGAAGAGATTACAAATTATTGTTTTGAGATACATTCGGGTGCACAGGTTTGTTTTTATAACAAAAAGGGTGTGACGGCAGAGCATGAGGAATTTTATGATTTTCAGATAATGCCGGGCTTTAAAACACCGGACTGGGCGAAGGGTGCTGTTTTCTATCAGATATTTACTGACCGTTTTTACAATGGGGATAAGAGTAATGATGTAGAGGACAGGGAGTATGTGTATATTAACAAGCATTCCGAAAAGGTGACTGATTGGGCGAAATATCCGGCGGCTGACGGAATACGTGAGTTTTACGGCGGAGATTTGCAGGGTGTTATCGATAAGCTTGATTACCTTGAGGATTTGGGAATTGAGGCGATTTATTTTAATCCGCTTTTTGTGTCGCCGTCGAATCACAAGTATGATATACAGGATTATGACTATATAGATCCTCATTTTGGCAGAATTGTCAAGGATGAGGGAGAATGCCTTGCGGCAGATGATTTTGATAACTGCCATGCGACAAGATATATTAACAGAGTTACCGACAGGGAGAATCTTGAGGCGAGTAACGAGCTCTTTATTGAACTTGTGAAGAAAGCCCACGAGAGAGGCATTAAGGTAATTCTGGACGGAGTTTTCAATCATTGCGGTTCGTTCCACAAGTGGATGGATCATGAGAAGATATATGAGAAGAACGGCAGTTACGAGCCGGGAGCTTACGTTTCGGAGAATAGCCCGTATAATTCATATTTTGGCTTCAAGGAAGGCTCTGTTTGGCCGGATAACGAAGACTTCGATGGCTGGTGGGGCCATAAAACGCTTCCTAAGCTCAAATACGAGGATTCTGAGACGCTCTTTAAGGAAATCATGCGTATCGCAAGAAAATGGGTTTCTGAGCCTTTTAACGCGGATGGATGGCGTCTTGATGTTGCGGCGGACTTGGGACGCAGTCCTGAGTACAATCATTACTTCTGGAAGGAGTTTTACGGTAACGTTAAGGAGAGCAAGACTAATGCGATAATTTTTGCAGAGCATTACGGAGATCCTGCGGCATG
>JAZNXQ010000324.1:0-2602 GCA_045593945.1 Lachnospiraceae bacterium
CAAATAAAAAAACGGCTGAAGTCTTATGACTTCAACCGTAATTTTTAAATAGTTATCGGCAAAGCAAATTATCTTGCATAATCTACTACTCTTGATTCTCTGATAACACTAACCTTAATCTGACCCGGATATTCCAACTCATCCTCAATCTGCTTTGAAATATCTCTTGCCAAAAGTATCATATTATCATCATTAATCTGTTCCGGAATAACCATTACACGAATCTCTCTACCTGCCTGGATAGCAAAAGATTTATCCACACCCTTGAAATTATTAGTAATCTCTTCTAATTGTTTCAAACGATTAGTATATGTTTCCAATGTCTCTCTTCTTGCGCCCGGTCTTGCAGCCGAAATCGTATCTGCAGCCTGTACAATACAAGAAATAATTGATGTAGCCTCAACATCTCCATGATGTGATTCTACAGCGTTGATAACAGTCGCTGATTCTTTGTACTTCTTACATAAATCTGCACCAATCTGCACGTGTGTACCTTCAATCTCATGGTCAACTGACTTACCGATATCATGTAATAAACCTGCTCTCTTAGCCATTCTTACATCCACGCCAAGCTCACCTGCAAGTAAACCGGAAAGCTGTGCAACTTCTATTGAATGTTTAAGTGCATTCTGACCATAACTTGTTCTGAACTTCATCTTACCGAGAAGCCTTACAAGTTCTGAATGAATACCATGTACACCAACCTCAAGAAGTGCCGCTTCACCCTCTTCGCGAATCATGGTGTCAACTTCCTTCTGAGCCTTCTCTACCATCTCTTCGATTCTTGCCGGATGGATACGGCCATCAACAATCAATTTCTCAAGTGCAATTCTTGCTACTTCTCTACGAATCGGATCAAAGCCTGATAAAACAACTGCTTCAGGTGTATCGTCTATTATCAAATCAACACCTGTCATTGTCTCTAATGTACGGATATTACGTCCTTCTCTACCGATAATTCTTCCCTTCATCTCATCATTGGGAAGCTGTACTACTGAAATTGTTGTCTCTGCAACATGATCTGCTGCGCATTTCTGAATAGCATTAACAACATATTCCTTAGCCTTCTTACCGGCTTCTTCTCTTGCACGGCTGTCTAATTCCTTGATTAACTTAGCCGTATCATGTTTAACTTCGTCTTCAACTGTTTTCAACAAATGTTCTTTTGCCTGTTCGGAGGTAAACCCTGAGATTCGTTCTAACTCTTGCACTCTCTGCTTGTTCAGTTCTTCTACCGCCAAACTTCTCTGATTCAAACTTTCTTCTCTTGCTACTAAATTACTCTCTCTCTTCTCGAGTAATTCTGATTTCTTGTCGAGTGCCTCTTCTTTTGATAAAACTCGTCTCTCATACTTCTGAATTTCCGCACGTCTCTCACGTGTTTCCTTCTCAAGCTCATTACGAGTACGGTGTGTTTCTTCCTTTATCTCTAAAGAAGCTTCTCGCTTTTTGGTTTCAGCAACCTTCAATGCTTCGTCTATGATTTCTCTTGATCTCTCTTCCGCACTACCTATCTTCTTCTTATCAGACTTCTTCTGACAGGCAACGGCGATACACCAAGTTATAGGAGCAACTATGATTAGTGTAACTGCTGCTACAATAATGTATAATAGTATATCCTCCACAGGAGCACCTCCTTATTTAATTTTCATTGTACAAAATACAACATATAAATTTTATATTGTTTTAGGAATTATGTCAAGTGTTCTTATGTCCCATTTTCATATAATTTATCTGTTTCACGCAAATATGAGACAATATTCTCATATGAAAAACCTTTTCTCAAAAAGAAATTAAACAATCGCTGCTTATCCTTCTCATCAAGCTCCGCATAATTAACATTCTTCTTCCTATACAAATTAAAAAAAGCACGGCGCTCTGCATCTTCGTCCGATGTTTCAAAAAAATCAGATATAGCCTGTCTGATAATATCCCTCGGAACAAGCTTCTCAGCAAGCTTGTATTCCAACTCCCTCCTACTCATCATACAGGCTTTATTCCTCACAAAACTCTCTGCATAATTATAGTCATTCACATAACCGTATGCCTTCATCTTCTCCACGGCAGCAATAATCGCATCCTCCGGATATCCCGACGCCTTAAGCTTATTCCTAAGCCTGCCTTCCGTATAATCCCTATCCTTAAGAAGATATACTGCCCTGCTCTGTGCCCTCTTATGAAGCACCCCGGAGATTGCTTCATAAACCTCCGGGGTGATTTCTTCTTTTTCATTAAGTCTAAAGCGGGCACATTCACTCTTATACAAAACAAATGCAAATTCTCCGTCCAGATAAACCTTCACCTTACGTTTATCTATAGGAATTATTCCGCTTACAAAGCTCATTATTCTTCTGCACCTTCTGTCTGCACAGCATCATCAATTCCATAGTGTGCTCTAACCTTATCTTCTATTTCCTTCAAAATCTCAGGATTCTCCTTAAGAAATGCCTTGGCATTCTCTCGACCCTGACCAATCTTGGAATCGTTATAAGCATACCATGCACCACTCTTAACAACAATATTAACCTGTGCCGCAAGATCAAGAATATCTCCCTCAACGGAAATACCCTGTCCGAACATAATATCAAACTCCGCTTCCTTA
>JAZNXQ010000325.1:0-3118 GCA_045593945.1 Lachnospiraceae bacterium
CCGTTCGGACATCCGCCCTGAATCATAAATCCGCGGATTACTCTGTGAAAAATAAGGCCGTCATAAAAATTCTTCTGAATAAGGCTGATAAAATTCCTTACGGTATTGGGTGCTATCTCCGGATATAACTCCGCTTTCATAATATCTCCGTTTTCCATTTCAATTGTTACAATAGGGTTTGCCATAATAAAAATCTCCTTTATATAAAATATTTAAAATCTTCTTCCACCGCCGCCGTGACTTCGACCGCCACTGCTTATATGGTGGCCTCCACCGCCGCTGTGACGGCTGCCTCCGCTTCTGCTACCACTGCTATCGCTGTCAATCCTGCGCTTTACGGTTGTAGTATGTGTAAAAACATCTTCTCTGGCATGAAGTCTTATTCCTTCCTTCGCCATGTAAGTCCTGCTGCCTGCAGTCATCTTGGTACTGTTCGAACCTATCATAATTGCAAGTATTATTCCGCTGGCCACTGCAGCAATAAGAAATGCAGGAAATATCATTTCTGCTATTCCGCTATTATCCCCACGATAGTAATCATCATCGTAATAATAGTCATCATCGTAGTAATCATCGCCGTAATATGTGTCGTCATAATCATCGTCATAGACCGGAAAATCATACTCATCATCCACACTTGGCGGACCGTCAAGCATAACCTCCTCTACAGCATCTATATATGCCTTGGACGCCGAATAATAATCACCCGGAAGATATTCAAAAATCCTGTCAAGCGCCCACTCTATACGGTACTCGCTGAAATAATCCTCCGCCCTTCCCGAAGTGGATAACCAGATTTCTCTCTCACCCATATTGATAAGCATGACAATATAAGTACCATATTCGCTCTCATAACCGAAAGCACCATTATCACCAAAATCATCCGCATAAGCCATTGAGCTCTTGCCACCGGTATCATATGTTGTGATAATATATATCTGCGTCTGAATACCGTCTTCCGTTCCAAGAATCTTCTCAGTAAGGTTGTCTTCTTCATAGCCCGAAAACAAATCCGCAAGGTCATAAACCCTCTTGCCTTCCTCATATGCAATTTTTTCAGCATTTACCACACCTGCAGAAGCTGTAATCATTATCACCGAAAAACAAATTGTCAATAAAAGACCTTTTAATTTTCTCAAAATAATATCGCACCTCCTACCAGACAAACAGCAAATATCGCCGCCATCATAAGAAAATACGCAATCACACATCTTACTGCGCTAATCGGACGTTTTCCGACAAGCTTACCGGTTTGACCGTTAATCGCAAATACATGCTCTTTACCTTTGTATCTGTAATTAAGCATCCACACCGGAAGCATAACATACTTCGCCGACTTTTTGAAAAGCTTTACATCGCAACCTACAACATTCACGGAAGCATACATATTAATTGTTCCTCTGCCTTCCTGAACTATGTAATTCTTAACTCGGCTCTCAACCCTGCCTGCAAGTTCTTCATTGGTGAAATTATACTTCTCAGCCGTATAACCGGACAGATAAGGCATCGAAAACTCAGTAAGATCCTTGTAGTTAAAAGGCTCCAACTTATCCATTATATCATCGGGCATCTTCGCCGATGCATCCGCCGGAAGCTTGATATACTCGGCACTTACATCACGATACACCCTAAAATGATCCGTATAAATATATTCATAATTACCGGTTCTTCGTCTGCGCACCTTTGTGCAGTTCGCACGAATCTTCGCATTGGCATCATAATCATACAACCAGAACGGTACATAAATCGCGCTCAGCTTATCGATAGTACTCTGATTAGAAAACTCTCCCGGAGTGAGAGGTCCCTTTTTGCACCAGTTGCGATATATCTCCGTAGCCTTGGCCTTATCGACCTTAAACGGAATCAGCATCGCCGGTGTCTTTTCTCCCTCAATACGTTCGGACAACAGATTTGGATTGCCGCAATAACTGCAAACCGTCGCAGCCGTATGCTCATCTGTCAAAAGCTCTGCACCACAGGTCACGCACTTGTACTTGATAAAATCAACCTCTTCGGCTCCGTAGCTTGCGCTCTCATCAGTCTCATCGACAGTCTCATCTGTATCCTCATGCTCCGCATCCTGCTTAGCCGCTTCCTCCAACTCTTCCGCCGCCTTAACCGTAAGTTCCGTCTCACAATATTCACATTTCAGCATCTGCGCATTAGCGTCAAACTTCATATCCGCATTACAACCCGGACACTTATAAATCTTAACCATTTTACCTCCCTATTTACATAAAATCCCCTGTCGTTCATAATTTGTTAACATTTGTTTCAAAAATCTTTTACATAAAAAACATTGTTTCTTCATCTTTACAAACTATACTATAACCATAAAGTTAATAAAAACAATTTTTTTCATAATTGAGCAGATAAATCGTAATCCGCTCTCCTCCCTTTTAATTTATATTTATAAAGAGTGTCTTTGAGGACACTCTTTATTTTTATCCCCAAAATATCCATCATCAAAAGAGAATCTTACCCTTACTATAATACAACATTTTTCTACTTCTTTACAATAGCTGTGAAGCAATTTTTATCCACATATTAAAAGAATGCCACTTTCTGATTTTCTGCGTAATAATTACTTGTACTTTTGACCTCGACACCCTATAATTGAATTAATGAATTTTGGAAGTATAAAAAGATATCGGGAGGTTTCTTCATGATTAATTTAAGTTTAGAAATACAGGACTTATCCGGGAAAATTTTGGACTCTGCGTCCGGTACAAATTATATTAACCTTATCTATCCTGCAGAATATTCTGAAGGCGACATGATTGTTTTTAAGACGGACTGCATTAACAAATTCTACGTAATTCAGCTTGATGATGCACTCGGCAACAATTTTGTCTACATTACCAAGAATGAATTCCGTTTTCCTGTACCGTTTGACGACAAAAAGACCGGTTATTCACCCAAGGCTTTTTCCGGCAAAATGCATCTTCTGTCCGCACGAGAGGCCACCCCGGAAGAAATTGCCTCTTACAAAAACCTTGCCTACAATGTATACGATGAACATGGCGATACAGGCTGCTTTCCGCATGCCACAGCCAATGTTGAGACCCGTAACGAACCGTCCTTCTATGCACGTTGCGTAATAGACGGCGTACACGCT
>JAZNXQ010000326.1:0-2264 GCA_045593945.1 Lachnospiraceae bacterium
TTTACACGCTTATCCAAAATTTTGGCAGCATCTTTATCCGTAGACAAAAAATATTGTTCCGGAATTACCTCTGTAAGACCTTGCATATATAGCGCAGAATTCATTGTCAGTACAGCCTTGGGATATTTCATTGTGACAACAGATAATTCCGGCACATGCTTCTCTGTAGAATAAATTCCCTTTTCTATTTTAAAAAGAGTTCCCTCTTCTATTTTCTTTTTTATATTGTAATCAGTCTGGTATTTGTTAATACATTCCTCATATGACATCAACATAGCACAACCTCCTTTAAAGTAAACATCCGTTATTTCTTCTTTTTTTCGGATGTTTACTTTAATTATACCAATTTTTTACTTTTTGTCAATGGAAATATAGTCAAAAAACGGTCGGACCATCGGTCCGACCGCAAATTACACATATTAAATTATCTGTTCAAAATCAACTTTGTAAGCTCAACAGGCTCAACAATCTTGTCGCCCTTGTAAACACGCATATTACCTGAAGCGATTTCATCGATAAGGATTACTTCGTTATTGTTGTAACCGAACTCAAATTTGATATCCCAAAGGTCAAGACCGATTGACTTCAAATCGTCAGCAACAATCTTTGTAATCTTTAATGTCTGCTCCTTCATGCTCTCGAACATCTCAGGTGTCATGATTCCGAGTGCTGCAAGACCTTCGCCTGTTACAAGCGGATCACCGAGAGCGTCGTTCTTAAATGTACACTCTACGTAGCCACCCTCTAACTTAGTTCCGTTCTCAATGTACTCGCCGTATCTGCGGATAAAGCTACCTGTAGCAACGAGACGGCAGATAACCTCAAGACCATGACCAAACACAGTTGCAGGAAGTACTTCCATAGTTGCATCTTCAACGTTAGCGCCTACATAATGAGTCTTGATTCCGGCTTTCTTCAAAAGCTCGAAATAGTGAATAGATGTCTGTAAGTTAGCCTTACCGATACCTTCGATTGTCAAACCAACGCTGTTCTCGCCCGGATCGAATACGCCGTCTTTTCCTGTACAGTCATCTTTGAATTTCAACATTACGTTGCCATTCTCAAGTTCAAATACGTCCTTTGTTTTTCCTTCATAAATCTTCTTCATAGTTAGCTCCTTCGCTCTACAAGTGTATTTTTAGATAAAAAAGTTTGCTTGGCAAACCATTTTCCTCTTGAGTTAAAAGAGTTTGCCATGCAAACTCTTTGGAAACGAAGTTTCCCCCATAGACAAAAAATAATATATCACACTTTTTTTTAGATGTATACTTTTTTTTTACATTTTTGAAAAATTTTTTATTATCCAATAAGTCCCAGTTCTTCTGTGTTTTTCGACTTAATTTTGACAGTAATCTCGCAGTCCGCCACAAACACATAATTCACATCCAGACCGTATTTTATGGTTACGGTTATCTCGTCTTCCTGCTCTGCAATATTAACCTGCTTTGTGTTAGTCTCAATCATCATATTACCGAAGGGCATCTCATAATACGTCGAGTTTTTCTTCCTTTCCTCGAAAATCATGTGCGTATTGATTACACCCTTCTTTATCATCTCAAACTTCTCGTCATTGAAAACAATCGTGTTCTTAGTCGGCTCCTTATAGCCTTCAACGATTTCATCATATAACACATAATGCTTGCCGTTTTTAAGATAATAAAGCCCGTTCGTAATGAACTCAACCGAATCATTGTCGTCATCCACAAACTGAAGACCTTTTATTACGATAATTACTTCTTTGGTCATTTTAATATTCCTCTATATTAATCTGAAGCGCATTCTCCACCGGGAACGGGAAGCGGTTCTTTGCGAACTGATAAAGCTTCTGCACTTCGTCGCTTACGCTGAAAATGTACTGTTTTTCCTTATCGTGTGGCAGCTCCTCGCTTGCAAGCCCCTGCTCTTTAAGGAGACTCCCAAGTGCTCTCGCTGTCTCGTATGCCGGATTAACAAGTCTTACGCCATCCCCCATAACTTTACCGATAGTGTCCCTAAGAAAAGGATAATGTGTACAGCCAAGTATCAGCGTGTCAACATCCTTCTCCTTCATTATATCAAGATAATGACCAGCAATTGTATCGACTACGGGCGTATCAAGGAAAAGTCCTTCCTCTACAAGCGGAACAAAAAGCGGACATGCCTTCTCAGTAACCTCAAAGGAAGAATTCTGCTCTTTTATAAGACTTGTATGTATATGGCTGTTAATTGTACCTTCCGTTCCAATAATTCCAATCTTACCGTTCTTCGTGGAAGCCGCTGCCACC
>JAZNXQ010000327.1:0-2231 GCA_045593945.1 Lachnospiraceae bacterium
GATTGGGCGAAATATCCGGCGGCTGACGGAATACGTGAGTTTTACGGCGGAGATTTGCAGGGTGTTATCGATAAGCTTGATTACCTTGAGGATTTGGGAATTGAGGCGATTTATTTTAACCCGCTTTTTGTGTCACCGTCGAATCACAAGTATGACATACAGGACTATGACCATATAGACCCTCATTTTGGCAGAATTGTTAAAGATGAAGGTGAATGTCTTGCGGCAGATGATTTTGATAATTGCCACGCGACAAGATATATTAGCAGGGTTACCGACAGGGAGAATCTTGAGGCGAGTAACGAGCTTTTTATTGAACTTGTGAAAAAAGCGCACGAGAAAGGCATTAAGGTAATTCTTGACGGAGTTTTCAATCATTGCGGTTCGTTCCATAAGTGGATGGACCATGAGAAGATATATGAGAAAAACGGAAGTTATGAGCCCGGAGCGTATGTATCGAAGGAAAGTCCGTATAATTCCTACTTTGGATTCAAAGAAGGCTCTGTCTGGCCGGACAATGAAGACTTCGACGGCTGGTGGGGCCATAAAACGCTTCCTAAGCTCAAATACGAGGATTCTGAGACGCTCTTTAAGGAAATCATGCGTATCGCAAGAAAATGGGTTTCTGAGCCTTTTAACGCGGATGGATGGCGTCTTGATGTTGCGGCTGACTTGGGACACAGTCCTGAGTACAATCATTACTTCTGGAAGGAGTTTTACCGTAACGTTAAGGAGAGCAATCCTAATGCGATAATTTTTGCAGAGCATTACGGAGATCCTGCGGCATGGCTTTCGGGCGGAGAGTGGGACAGCGTTATGAATTATGATGCGTTCATGGAGCCGGTAACTTGGTTCCTTACAGGAATGCAGAAGCACAGCGACGATTATAAAGAAGAGCTTCGAGGTAATGCAGATGTATTTTTTGCGTCTATGATGCATCATATGTCCAGATATAATACACAGTCACTTATGGTGGCGATGAATGAGCTTTCTAATCATGACCATTCAAGATTCCTTACGAGAACCAACCGTAAGGTCGGAAGAGTTGCGACAGCAGGTTCTGAGGCGGCTTCTGAGGGTGTAAGAAGACATACCTTCAGAGAAGGTATTGTTATACAGATGACATGGCCGGGTGCACCGACACTTTATTATGGTGACGAAGCCGGAGTATGCGGTTGGACCGACCCGGATAACAGAAGAACTTATCCGTGGGGAAAGGAAGACAAGACCGTACTTGAGTTTTACAAGGGAATGATAAAGGTGCATAAGGACAATTTTGCACTTAAGAATGGTTCGTATAAGGAACTTTTCAGCAGAAAGAATATTATCGGCTACGGAAGATTTTGCGAAGGCAATAAAGTTGTTGTGCTGGTTAACAGCGGAGACGGATTTGAGAAAGTAAGAATTCCGGTGTGGCAGATAGGCGTTCCGGATGATGTGATTATGACGAGAGTTGCTTTTACGGGCAAGTACAATTATACCTTTAGGGAGAGGCCTTTCGAGGTTAAGGACGGATTCCTTGAGGTAGAGTTGCCTGAGTATTCGGCATGGGTATTGAAGTATTAAAGTGTAATAAAATTTAATAAAAAACACTAAAAATTATATCGCTGTAGGCATAATGCTTGCAGCGATAATTTTATTGTTAAAAAAATAAAAAAGGAAAATATTGTAAAATAATGTAAAGATATGCTATAATAATTTTGCTGTCGACTCTTTCCGGCGGAAGGAGGTGATTTGTTTGGATTACATAATCCAGTTTTTAATCTCTCTATTGGCAGGTGTGGTTGTAACATATCTTTGCAAATGGTTAGAGGGAGATGACAGACGGCACTAACCTGAACGGATTAGCTCACCGTAAAGAGCGAGAAAACCCCTAGAGTCTCGCACACTCTAGGGGTTTTCGATTTTGATTTGTTTAGAGTACATAATCCATTTAACAATATTATAATATTCCATTTTTTTGCAGTTGTCAAGAGGTTATTTATCTTCGCCGGGAACTTCCGATTCCTCAACCTCATCATTATCCTCCCCATATGGAGAATATTTCTTACGGCTCATCATTGAATGAAGATTAAACAACACAATACCGCCAATCAAAATGAATACCGAAATAAACTGTGATGTTGACAAAAAGCCGACATTACCGCGTTCCTCATCACCACGTAAAAACTCAATAAAGAAACGGCCGATGCTGTAAAGTATCATGTAAAGTCCGGCAACCTTGAAGGGAC
>JAZNXQ010000328.1:0-4319 GCA_045593945.1 Lachnospiraceae bacterium
CTTCAAACGGCAGAAGAATATGAGGTGCCTCCTGAGGTAACCGTATGTTACTTTTTTAATCCGTTTTCTGTGGAGATTCTTAAGAAAGTTATAGCACGAATTGTTGAATCATATTATTTACAACCGAGGGAGATATTGTTGTTTTTTTATTACCCGTCGGATGAGTACATAGCATATCTTATGACAAGTGTGGCAGAACTTGAATTTGTGGATGAGATAGATTGCAGTGATTTGGGCGACGGCGAGAAGAAGCGCGAGCGGATTGTAATTTTTGGATTAGAATAATATTATTGGCAAAGGAGTGTCGTTATGCAAAGCATAGTGGATTTTTTTAATTACTTGGAAGAATTTAATGCGGTATCTGTGGCAGTACGATTGATTCTTGCAACAGTTATGGGCGGAATAATAGGAATGGAGAGAGGTGCGACCAAGCACGCAGCAGGGCTTAGAACATTTATGCTCGTATGTCTTGGTGCGGCACTTGCGCAAATTATAGATATGCGTTGCGTTATGGTGTACGGAAGCGGAGATCCGATGAGACTTGCGCAGGGAGTGATTAACGGTATAGGTTTCCTTGGTGTAGGTACGATAGTTGTGACAGGTAAGAGCCATATTAAAGGACTTACGACAGCGGCGACTTTATGGACAACGGCGGTTCTCGGTATTTCCATAGGTTCGGGCTATCTGTATTCGTCAATTATTACATTTGCACTTATTATGATAGTTATTAAGGTAATGGCAGGGCTTAGCCGCAGACAGATGAGCCGCAGCCGTATGCTTGAAGTAAGTGTGGAGTTTTCCGGTAAGGACGGCACTAAGAATGTTGTAAATTATTTGCGTGAACATGGCTATAATATAACAGAGATGGACAAAAAGGAAAATGAAGACAGCATACTTTTAAGTCTTGATATTGATCTTGGCAAAAAGATGTCTCATGCAAAAGTGATTGAGGAAATAGGTAAGCTTGAAGAAGTAGAATTTGTAATGGAGATTTTTTAATTATAAAAGGGAAGCAGATTGCTTCCCTTTTGTGTATTATTTCTTTAAAAGATTCATAAGACCGCCAAGTAAGCCGCTTGATGCATTTTTCTTCTTTGCGGGCTTTTTGTTGCCTGAGCCTGATGTTGAGGAACTGCCGCCTCCGAGAAGTCCTGTTAAAAGACTTGTAACATCTACATTATCAACCAATCCGCCGAGTAATCCGCCGATATCGAGACCGCTATCCTTGTCGTCATCTGCCTGCTGTCCGAGAAGGCTCATAAGAAGAGGCGCTGCAGCTGAAAGAATAGAAGAAGTTTTTTTCTGTGAAACGCCGGTTTCTTTTGCGACATTCTTAACTACGTTGCTTTCGTTAGCACCTAAAAGGTGTGAAATAATCTTGGAACCATCTGTTAAGTCAACCTTGCCAAGGAAGCTTGTAAGATTGCTTGTATCATCTTTCGCGTGCTGGGAAAGAGCATTAACAAAACCTTCGGATGTTCCTGAATCATGTGCCTGTTCGTTGGCACCGCTTAAGAGTGAAGGGAGTGCACTTGTCAAAACGCTTGTAACATCACTTCCTGATGCGCCTGTAAGTTTGCCTAAACCACTGATTGCATCGGAGCTTAATAAAGAACCTGCTAATTTTTTTAAATCCATAACTGTATCTCCTGTTTATACAAAATTTAATAAAATAATTATGAAACAAAGTCGGAGATAAGTCAAGAAATTTGACGAAATTTGTCGAGCAGACTTGCCTAATGAATAAAATCTGTTATAATAAAAGAGGAGTGAAATAAAACATATAAAGGAGACTTTTATTATGGCTGAAACTAAGAAGAAAAAGAAAATTGTAGCAGCAACCGGTGAGGGTAAGAAGATTAAAGAAGCAGCACCCGTTGGTAACGCTACGGGCTTACGCATCGGCGCTATTGTTTTATGGGTAGTGGCACTTGCTTTTGAAGTAGTTGCATTGTTTATACTTAACGGTAAGATTAATCTTACATTTATGCCGAGTTTGTATCAGATTATTATTGCACTTGTGCTTGACTTAATCTGTGTTATTATCGGTTCACAGCTTTGGAAGAAGGCTAATCATATTAAGCCTGCAAGCGAGAAGAATAAGTTTTTGTTTTGGTTGTGGAACAACATGGGACTTATTGTTTGCGCAATCGCATTTATCCCGTTTGTAATCCTTGCATTAACTAACAAGAATGCAGACAAGAAGACTAAGACTATTGCAACAATTGTTGCTATTATCGCTTTATTAATCGGTGGAGTTGCAAGCTACGATTTCAATCCTGTTTCAGAAGAGCAACAGCAGGCAGCTATTGAAGCTATTTCTCAGGAAGTACTTTGGAGCCCGTTTGGTAAGGTATATCACACACATGAGGATTGTCAGAGTCTTAACCAGACTGATACACTTACACAGGGTACTGTTGAGCAGGCTATCGCTGCTAATCGTACACGTCTTTGCTCATTCTGTGCTAAGAAGGATAATATTTCAGGTGTTGTAACTGACGAGAAAGCTGACTAAGTAATACATAATTACATTGCGCATGAAGTGAGGAAGCGGGCTGCCCGAGGCGGTCCGCTTTTTTGGGAAATAAATAAAAACGGAGGTTTTTGACATGACAAAGATGACATCGGCATACGCCAACAAGATGCTAAAAAAGCTTACAGAAGATAAGGATTACTGGAGAAGAGTTGAGGTTGAATCATATCTTTATACAGCGGCGGCAGATGAGGAAGCATTAATCCCGGATTATGACTATGCAACTGTTGCAGGCAAAATCGAAGAGATTGACGATAAGATTTGTAAAATTAAGCATGCAATCAATCTTACCAATGTTACAAGCAAGCTTAAGATTGGTGATAAGGAGATGAGCGTTGATACTATTCTTGTTAAGATGGCACAGCTCAACTTACGAAAGCGTGTGCTTGACGATATGAGAAAGCGCCAGCCCAAGGTAAGACTTAATTCATCATATACACAGCCTAAGAAGGCTGTTGTTGAGTACGAGTTTATTAATTACGACTTGGATTTGGTAAAAGACGAGTACGAGCGTATTGATAATGAGATTTCTATGATTCAGCTTGAGCTTGATAAGTACAATCAGACCTTTGAGTTTGAAGTAGAGATATAATCGGGTTTTAATATTTCCATGCCGATAAGAGCTTTTTCAAAATTAGAGGCTGTTAATTTTAAAAGTTTATGGTTAATGTTCTCGGTTATTTTGTTATTTAATATTTTGTGTTATTGTTAATGGTTCACCAAAGATGGTAAAAAATATTTCTTTTTCTTTTCGGCAAAAAACTTCGTGCGTAAGCACGGCCGCTGAAGTTTGGTTATAGGCGGCATCTCCGCCGTCTGCAGTAATGTGGGCGGCGGAGATTTTTTTGTTATGGTAATATTCATGATTGTGTAGTATAATAAAGCGGTATGAGTATAATTTAAGGAGGACAAAAGAATGAGGGAATCATTAACAAAAAAGTGCGAAAGCTTTATAAGAAACAGGGACGTAATCAAGGCTAATTTTAAATGGGACAGCGTGTATATTGTTCCGGTATGTGCATCAGAACTTACAGGTAAAAATATTGAGGCTGATTCAGACAGACTTTTACAGTGCAAAAAACTTGTAGATGAGAATACGGGTGTTTTTTCGAATTTCAGAGGCAACGTAAAGCTTCCGATTATAACCAAGCTTGCTCAGGATGATTATCCGGCACAGAAGCTTGAAAATACCAAAAAGATATATGAAATACTTAAGAAATATTTTTGGGGTTCACAGTATCTGACTCTTGTGGCGACCATTCTTGCGGATATGGTTTACGTTGATGAGGCAGACAGATATGCGTCACGCGGCAAGAAAATATATGAGTTAATGAAGAAGGAGCATCCGTTCCTGACATCGGGCGAAGACGGTGTTTTTGCTGTACTTATGGCTTTTTCTGAGAAAGAGGACAGTGAGCTTATTGCAGATATGGAAGCTTGCTATGATATTTTGAAAGGACAGTTTTCAAACAGTAATTCTGTTCAGTCATTATCACATGTACTTGCTCTTTCTGAGGGAACACCTGAAGAAAAATGTAAAAAGGTATTTGCGCTCAATCAGGAACTTAAGAATGCCGGCAGAAAATACGGTACATATTATGAACTTGCAGTGCTCGGTGCAGTATCACTTGTTTCAGACGACGTGAAAGCACTTGCAGAAGATATGTTAGGCGTTGATGCTTTTTTAGCAAATCAGAAGGGCTATGGTTTTTTCGGAATTGATAAAAAGACAAGGCTTATGCATGCAGCAATGCTTGTGGCAGGCGATTATTCAAAGGAAAGTAAT
>JAZNXQ010000329.1:0-16850 GCA_045593945.1 Lachnospiraceae bacterium
CATACGGGTCATTCCACACACGCACACGGATGTAATTCACACCTGCATCTGCAAGAACCTCAAAAATGTCTGCTTCCTCACCGGCCTCGTTATAATACTTTACACCGCTGGCCTCCTGTGCAAGAATACTTGAAACATCCATACCCTTAATAAAATCATCAGACAGACCTTCTATCGGCTCTACATAAATAGCCGCTTCTTCAGGTCCTGTCGGTCCCTTCACCGTCTTGCCATTATCTTTACCACAGCCTGCAAACATACTTGCAACAAAAGCCATGGCAAAAACAATGCTTAAAAGTCGTTTTTTCATATAAATCCTCCTTTTATAATTCTCTCTTCATGTCCATTTTCGTCTTATAAATCCATTATAATTGCGCAACATGTTGTTCACAAGCAAAATTTTCTCTTTTTTGAAAACAGTAGCTTTTTCTCATGGAATACTGTAAAATATTCTTAATCGGTTACAATATTTTTTAAGGAGGACATCTATGAACAATTTTAGATTTCACGCTTATACGGATATCCGTTTCGGCAAAGGACAAGTCAACTGTCTGCCCGAACTTCTTGCCCCCTACGGTAAAAATGTACTTATGGTATACGGTGGCGGCAGCATCAAACGAAACGGTTTATATGACAAGATAAAAGAATTACTTGCAGATTTTAATATATTTGAACTTGGCGGTGTTGAACCCAATCCGCGAATCACTTCGGTACGTAATGGTGTAGCCATCTGCAAAAAAGAACATATTGATGTAGTTCTTGCTGTCGGCGGCGGAAGCACCATTGATGCAGCCAAGGTTATGGCAGGCGGTGCTCTTTACGATGGTGACCCATGGGACCTTGTTACAGACAGCCGCAAAATCGGCAAAGTACTTCCTATTGTCACAGTTCTTACCTTGGCGGCTACAGGCTCTGAGATGAATAAAAATGCTGTTATTTCCAACATTGAGACCAACGAGAAGCTTGGGACAAGCTCACATGATTTTATTCCCCAGGCATCTGTTTGTGATCCTGAGTATCTTTACTCCCTTCCTGCGATGCAAACCGCTGCAGGTACCGCAGATATTATGTCACATATTTTCGAACAGTATTTTACTTCTCACACACAGGCACATGTTGCCAATAGATTTGCGGAGAGTCTTCTTAAGACCTGTATAAAATATTGTCCGATTGCTCTTAAAGAGCCTGATAACTATGAAGCAAGATCCAACCTTATGTGGGCAAGCACCCTTGCTCTTAACGGACTTCTTTCAGCCGGCAAAGGTTGTGCATGGACCTGCCATCCCATTGAACATGAGCTTAGTGCCTACTATGACGTTACTCACGGTGTCGGCCTTGCAATTCTTACTCCCCGTTGGATGCGCTATATTTTAAATGACAATACCGTGGACAAGTTCTGCGAATATGGTCGCAATGTCTTTGACATCACTGAAACAGACCCCTACAAATGTGCCAACATGGCCATCGATGCGACTGAGCAGTTCTTTAAAGACTGCGGCATCCCGATGACCCTCTCCGAGATCGGCATTGATGAATCAAAGCTTGAACTTATGGCTGAAGACACTATCAAATACAATGATCTTGACCGCGCATATATAGCCCTTAACAAGGATGATGTCCTTAATATTCTTAAGGCTTGTTTGTAAAATATTTTCACATAATACAAAAGAGGTTATCGCAAAATTGCGATAACCTCTCTTTATTTATTCTTTACGTCGCATTTCCTGAACAAGTGACTTAAATGAATTCTGCAGTAACTCCTTTTGCTCTTCGTTAAGCTTTTTAAGATTACGTATTGCCATAAAAATCTTCTTCGTATTCAGCGCAAATAAATCGCTGACTGTCCTTACCTCCAAGTCTGCTACGGAACCGTACAAAATCTGAAGCAAATCGCGTCTTACATCCTCCTCCATGGTAAGAAGCCACTTTTTTATCTTATTACTGAAGTTTGCACTGCGCTTTGATACATTATCAAGCTTCTCAAACTCAGGGCCAAGTATTTCCCACGACATCACATCATGTTGCATCGCTCCGGTGCGAGTGCTTTTTATTACATGCATCTTCTCACGATGCTCCATAAGAAGCCCGACAAGAGACTGTTCCGGCACATACAGCACCATTTTGTCAAGCATCTCTGCATATTCCGCTGAATTAAGTAATGTCTCGTCCACTCCGGGACCGTCATAGCTTGCCACAGACACTATCTGTCTGCGACACCATGCAGGCGCTTTTATCGAACCTACAAAGGCAAGATGTCCTCCCTTTGAATGCCCTCCGAGATAATAACGGTTATTTCCTTTGCGTACGACTTCTTCAATATATTTTACGGCACGCTTCGCGGAAGGAATCATCGGCATATATACCATATTGAAATCTTCCATCCAGCCAATAATACTTTCATCGGTACCGCGGAAAGCCAAATAATATTCGTCGTCCGTAAGTCTAATCTGCATCGCCGCAAACTGCTTCGGTTCATCCTCATCAATTTCGCAGATAAAATGCGACAATTCAAGGTGCCCAAATCGCTTTGACTCTGCCATATTTTTAAGAATAATCGCCGCCATAAAAGTAAGCGGGTGTTCTTTTTTAACATCTTCCTCTGTATGTTTGCTCCAATAAATCTCTGAGGCTTCTTTTACTGTCACCGTATTCTCTTTTGCCCACTGCAGGAAAAAAAACGGCCTTTTCTCGTCCCATTTATGTTCCGGCACAATATTCGAAAAATCTACATATGACATGTTGGATAATATAAGTCCGTCAACTTCATTTATCGGAGCCTGCAAAAAAGTCAGGTCACCACGCCATTTTATATACTCAAATAAATCTGCCATCCGTCACACCTCTTTATATCTTTATCTTATCATATCATATTATAGACATTTCTTTTATAAAAAGTTTCTGTCAGACCTTAATTTTCAATAAAAACATCGCCCGACTTACGTTAAACGCTTATCGGACGATGTATATTTTAATTATTCTGCCTTATTCTCTTCTGCTTTAGGCTCTTCAGTTTTGGCATCATCTGCCTTCTTCGGACCCTTTTTCTTAAGAATAACTGCCGCTGTAACAGCTGCTACCGCAACCACAGCACCGATAACTACAAATACTATCGGGTTAATTCCCTTAGGCTCTTCAACATCACCGCCATCTACAGGCTCATCCGCAGGAGTTGTCTGTTCAGGTGTTGTTGCTTCAGGAGTTGTCTCCTCAGGAGTTGTTGCCTCAGGAGTTGTTGTCTCCTCAGGAGTTGTCGGGTTGGGAACTGTCTCTGCCGGAGTTGTTGCTTCAGGGGTTGTCTCAGGTTCTGTCTTCGGAGGCTCTGTCACTGTAGGAGGAAGCACTGTTCCTTCTGAAGGCTGACCTGCACCAAGACCTGCCGCTGCAACCTCTGCCGGAACCTTATCTGTAAGTTCAAGCAAACCGTTCATATTGATTGTATTGTCAGCATTTCTTCCGGGGATAAGGCTTGTATCAAGTGACTTAAACCAATCTGCAGAAACTGCTGCACCCGCATTATTAACTGATTTCTGAGCTGCAACATCCCAGTAGTAGTTGGTTGCCTTGTAAACCTTTGCTGTATCCTGTGAACCAAGAAGCTTAAACTGTTCTTTAACATCCAACTTATCAGTTCTGAAAGAAATGATACCGTCTGCGCTATAATCTGTGTTAGTTGCAGTATTTGTATACAATGCAACATTGTATGCGCCATTATTGAAAGAAATACAATTCTTAACAATAATATCCGGGCATGAGTTAGAGTCGATACCTTTATTCTTATTATCATATGCCACACAGTTCTCAAGTACGTGCTTACCTGAAAGGCTCTCACCACCAAGCTTAAAGCCGTTACCGTTACCTGCTAAAGTACCATCCTCAAGATATCCGTTGGCATATGCAACACTGTTCTTAATTGTAACCGAACCGATGGTACCTGTCTGAACCTTTGCATAAAGATCACAACCGTCATCGGCATTGTGATGTGCGATACATCCGTCAAATACGTTACCTTCACCAACTGTAAGCTTAGCCGCAAAACCGTCAGCATCTTCATAACCGTTATCTGCATTACCGTAAGATGTACAGTTAAGAATTGTGTTGTACTTAGGCCAGTCTTCCCAGAGATCCGTTCCTGAATATCTGCTAATCTGAATACCTGTATTACCATTGTAATATGCATTAACACTGTCAACAAGGTTGTAGTTACCTGAAATCTGGAGACCCTTCTGTCCGTCTGCAGATCTTGTTACGTCAAAACCGCGAAGTACCCAGTAATCTCCACCAAGTGTGATACCTGTACAGAAACCGCCAAAGTTAAATACAGGTCTTGTCTTTGCCTCGGGGTCTGCAATCATGTAAATCTTCTTCTCTGCAGTACCGTCAATTTCTCTCTCAATCTTAAGAGGTGTGGGCTCGCCGTAAACACCTTCCTTAAGAATGATTGTCTGTCCGGGAAGTACAAACTTAACTGCTTCGTAAACGCTCATAGGATTTTCCTTGGAACCGTCGCCTGTTGCACCCGGAGCAACATAGATTGAACCGCCTTCAACGCCGATTGTCTTGTGCTCTACAATGTGTGAAAGCTTAACCTCGTTATATGATTCCATAACCATGTAATCGCCGGGGACATAATTTGCATCCGGAGTAAACATGATTACAAAGTTGTTGTTACCTTCAACAAGCTGTGTTGTAACAACAGAAACTGTTGTCTCTGCCTTAACTGCAACGTTCTCTGCAAGAGTCTTGCCTGTACCGTCGTTAACTTTGATTGTACCGTCACAGTTTGCATAGAACTTAAGTGTATAATCCTTGTTACCTGTTGCAAGAGGAGATTTGATGCTTGTATTAACTGCAACCTTCTCTACCGGCTTCTCTTCTGCCGGAGCATCTGTTGCCGGATCTGATGTTGAAAATGTTACGTCTGAGAAAGTAACCTGTGCATATCTTGCAGCGAAGAAACCTACGTATACATTTTCCTCATCAATCTTTGACAATGCGTCACGATCATAATATTTCTTGGTAACTGAGTAGCTTCCGTCAGCTGTCTCATATGTTACAAAATAACCTGTATTGTTTCTCTCGATTGTGAGATACATCTCTGTAATAAGTTCACCCTTGATTGACTCTTCACCGTCATTATAGTAGAACGGTTCTGTTACAACGTTAAGGCTGTTACCGATTACGTTAGTTGCATCCGGATATCTCTGCTCGAGACCATACATTGTAGATGTAAAATCCTTCTGAAGTGTTGCTGTATCATTAGCTTCGATTAAAGGAAGATTTTCCTTTGTAATACCTACTCTTTCCAAAGAACCGATACCAAGCTTCTGTGATACCTTCTTCTGGCTTGAATCTGTTGTTACTTCTAATTTGTTATCATTCCAATAGTACTCTACCTTGGTAGCTACAGCCATGTAAGAGTTGTTCCAACCTGAACCACCGAGCTGATCGGCTGCCATAAGACCAAAGCCTTCCTGACCGTTTGATAAATACCACTGATCAACAGTTACTTTTGCTCTGAGCTTAAAGTTAAGAGATGTGGGAACTGTTGTATAGTAGAACTGAAGTCCGTCATATGACGCAGGCTGAAGCTTACCGTTGTTACCGCTACCTGTTAACTTACCGTCTGTAAGCTTACCTGATGTAAGCTGTACCTTACCATCTGTATTAATGCTACCCTCAACATTTGAGTTAGATGTACTTGCACCCGTACCATATACGATATAGCCCCAAGGTGTCTGTGATTCTGCTGTAATCTTAATCTTAGTATCTGCTGACGCCTTGCTGTCATCGCCTCTCTTAGCGATTACACGGAAAGTATATTCTGTGCCTACTGTAAGGCCTGTGATATTTGCCTCAAGAGCATCCTTCGCATCAAAGCTGGTCCATGTGCTTCCGTCTGCACTATACTCAACTGTATAGCTCTCTGCTTCCTTAACAGCACTCCATGAAAGAGAAACTTCTCCGTTACCCTTGTTGTAAATCATACCGATTGAAGTCTCTGCCAAAGGAAGTACATAATCGAATTTTACTGTCTCTTTTGCCTTCTTAGCATCTTCGCCATCGCGATATGCCGCAATTGCAAAAGTATATGTTCCGCTGGCTGTAGGCTTAAATTCTTTGCTGCCTTCTGCTCCGGGAACTAAAGACTTAAGTGTATCAATAACCTTACCGTCTTTATCTGTAACTGTAATCTCTACATAATCTGCACCATCAACTTCATCGATGAGCATTGTGTAAGGAACTACTACAACCTTCTCATCTGTTGTTCCGTCTTCATTTACTCTAAGCGCAGGTGTTCCGAGAACGGGAGCATCAACCTCTGCCCATGCTTTCTTCTGAACCTCTGCTGCTCCGCCACCTACTGTATCGATAACCTGAAGCTTAAAGATATAGTTATTGTTAGGTGTTCCGCCAAGGTAATATGTACCGGGGTTATCAAGTGTAAGAGTTGACATTACAATACCGTTCTTTGCTGCGCCGGCACCTTCGGTTGTCTTTGTCACTTCTGTGCCGTCTGCTGTAAAGATTCCGATCTCTCTGTGGTCATCTCCGCCTTCTACCCACCAGATATTAACTGTTGCCGTTCCTTCTGTCTTGAACATTATAACATTCTTCGGTACGGACAAATCAGCCTTACCGCCAAGGTTAATTCTCTGACCGCTTGTATATCCGTCGTCCCAAACCTTTTCGCTTGAGTCAATCTTTGTCTTGGCGCTCATGTAAAGTGTAAAGAAATCCTCATACTTTACTTCCTGACCGTCTGTATATGTACCTGCTGCTGCTGCCGCAAGTCTATTAGACTCAAGAACATATTCATTAACTACTGCAGCTGCTCCTCCTTCAATAACCTGAACCTTGAAGATATAGTTATTGTTAGGTGTTCCGCCGAGGAAATATGTTCCTGCCGCATCTAATTTAAGAGATGACATTACCACGCCGTTCTTTGCTGCGCCCGCACCCTCTGTTGTTACTGCAACCTGTGTGCCGTCCGCTGTAAAGATTCCGAGTTCTCTGTGATCGTCTCCGCCTTCTACCCACCAGATATTAACGGTAGCCGCTCCGCTTGTCTTAAATGACATTACGTTCTTCATTGCTGACAAATCTGCCTTGCCGCCAAGATTAAGTCTCTGACCGCTTGTATATCCGTCGTCCCAAGCCTTCTCACTTGAATCGATTTTAGTCTTGGAACTCATATAAATTGTAAAGTAATCATCATACTTTACTTCCTGACCATCTGTAAATGTGCCTGCCGCTGCTGCTGCCATTGTGCTTGCTTCAAACACATACTCACTCGCTGCTGCCGCTGCACTCTCCTCAACCTCAACCTTGAAAATATAGTTGTTGTTAGGTGTTCCGCCAAGGAAATATGTTCCTGCCGCATCTAATTTAAGAGTTGACATTACTACGCCGTTCTTTGCTGCGCCCGCACCTTCGGTTGTCTTTGTTACCTCAGCACCGTCTGCAGTAAAAATACCAAGCTCTCTGTGGTCGTCGCCACCTTCTACCCACCAGATCTTAACAGTTGCCGCTCCGCTTGTCTTAAATGACATCACGTTCTTCATTGCTGACAAATCTGCCTTACCGCCGAGATTGAGTCTCTGACCGCTTGTGTATCCGTCGTCCCAAACCTTCTCGCTTGAGTCAATCTTTGTCTTAGCACTCATGTAAAGTGTGAAATAATCATCATACTTTACCTCCTGCCCATCCGTAAATGTTCCTGCTGCTGCCGCTGTCATTGTACTTGATTCAAATACATGTACATTACCTGCAGCACTGACTTCTTTAATGAGTCCGTCAACCGGGATTACACCGATTACCATGAACATCGCCATTAATAAAGCCACTAATTTCTTTGCCTTTTTGATTCTCATGAGGCTCCTCCTTTTAATTTATATTTCTCCATTAGGGTACAATCCCCACTTTAAGAAAATTATACCACAAACTCTCATTTTGTGCAATATAACCAATCCCTCCATTTTATTTTTTTATTTGATGACCAAATTTACCTATATTACGATTTTGCGCACAAAAAAAGGACCTGCAAACACTGATGTATCTCCTCCTTACCGGAGGAGAATACACATCAATTTCACAATAGTCCTTTTTAGAATTCTTAATTATTCTGCATCAGCTGTCGGCTTTATACCGTCTTCAAACATATCAACAACTTCCTTCGCAGGTGCCTTATCAAGTAATGATACAACAACTGCTGCAATCATACTTGCAATAAAGCCCGGAATAATCTCGTATAAACCTGTTGAGGTTGAAAGGAATGCATACCAAAGCGCATCCACTGCAAAACCTACAACGATACCTGCAATCGCACCCTTGTATGTAAAACGCTTCCAGAAGAGTGAAAGAATTATTGCCGGTCCGAATGCTGCACCGAAAGCTGCCCATGCACACTCTACAAGTGCCATAATACCTGCACAGTTAGGATTAACTGCAATTAACAATGCTACAATTGCTATAATGATAACGATAATACGACCTGCCCAAAGCATCTCCTTGTTAGATGCGTTCTTACGGAATACAGGCTTATATACGTCAGATGCAAATGCCGATGATGAAGCAAGAAGCTGTGAATCTGCCGTACTCATAGATGCTGCAAGGATTGCTGAAAGAAGGATACCGGAAATAAGTGCCGGGAATATGCTTCTAACCATTGTAATAAATACAACACTCTTATCTGCCAAACCGCTTCCAAGATAATGATGTCCTACAATACCTACAACAGAAGCCATGATAAGAATAAGTGTTGTCCAACCGATACCAACCATTCTTGACTTCTTCATTTCTTTTTCTGACTTAATTGACATATAACGAACAAGAATATGAGGCATACCAAAATATCCGAGGCCCCAACCAAGACCGCTAAGAATATCTGAAATACTCTCCCAGTTAAAAGAACCGCTTGATAACAAATTATAGTAATTCTCTCCTGTTACTACCTCTGCCGCAGGAACAAAATCTGCTGCCTGCATTGCAAATAATGCAACAATCGGTGCTATCATAAGTGCACCAAGCATAAGAAGACCCTGGAAAAAGTCCGTCCAGCAAACTGCGTTAAAGCCGCCAAGGAATGTGTAAATAACAATAATTGCTGCTGCGCCTACCATAGCATAAATCGGTTTTGCACCAAATACAGTATTAAACAATGTACCACATGCATAAATACTTGAAGCTGCGTATACACAATAAACAACTACGAAGATAACAGCACAGATTATCTGAAGCGCTTTGCTCTTGGAATTAAATCTGTTAGTAAGAAACTGAGGAATCGTAATTGAATCCTGTGCCTTAATAGAAAGTCTTCTAAGTCTCGGCGCAACAAAAATCCATGCACAGATTGTACCGATTAAAAGACCAACGGAAATCCATACCTGACCCATTCCCGCAAGATAAATTGATCCGGGAAGACCCATAAGTACCCATGCACTCATATCAGAAGCACCTGCGGAAAGAGCAGCTACCCATCCGCCCATATTTCTTCCGCCGAGGAAATAATCTTTGTCTCCGCCTTCTTCCTTGCGTCCTTTAACAAAAAAGAACACACCAACTCCGAGTACCAACAATAAGTAGACTATAAATGCTACCAATTCAAAATAATTCATAATTCACCACTTTCCACATACATGATATGTATTAGTTTTTCTCATGTATATTTTATTTTTGTCATATGTTGCATTTTACACGACTCTTTCTGTTATGGCAAGCTTTTTTAATGTTTTTTGCTTTTTTTCCAAAAAATCTTCCCAAAACGGTTACAATATGATAAAATTTGCATTAGTATTACTAATATATTGTAGTTGGAGACAATCATGAGCATCAAAAAATATACAACATTTTTAAAAATTGTTGAGCTTGGTTCCTTAAGTAAAGCTGCGGAAGCGCTGGGACACACTCAATCCGGAATCACCCATATTCTGCATTCTCTTGAAGATGATTTGGGATTTCCGCTTATGACACGCTCACGTTCCGGCATAACACTGACACGCGAAGGAAAGCTTTTGCTTCCTCTCCTCCAGGATGTCGTCAATGCCGACAAGAAGCTTCAGCGTGAAATTAAAAATCTTATGAATTCCGACATAAATACAATTCGCATCGGAACCTTTACAAGTGTTGCCGTCAACTGGCTCCCTGACATTATTAAGGAATTTCAGAACATGCATAGTGATTGCCGTTTTGAGCTTGTAGACGGTGGTTATGATGATATTATTGATATGATTTCATCCAAAAAAGTGGATATAGGTTTTGTAACCATCCCAAATACTCTGGATTGCAAATGCATCCCTCTTTATGATGACCGTCTTCTTGCCGTGCTTTCCACAGAACACGATTTTGCTAAAACAATGGATTCCCTTCCCGTCAAGTACTTTGAATCAGAACCGGTTATCAGTCTTCAGGAAGATACTGACCTTGATACCCGAACAGTACTTAATGCCTCCGGCATAACACCCAACATTAAGTTCCGAACAAAAGACGATTACGCAATGCTTGCAATGGTAGAAAAAAATCTCGGCATTTGTATTGTACCTGAGCTCCTTTTACACGGAACCAATCATCGTGTTAAAGTTATGGAACTTGATCCTCCGGCCAAACGAACGATAGGAATCGCACTTCCCCAATATGAATCTGCATCAATAATGGTCAATCAATTCGCCGACTTTATTGTTAACTGGGTTAACAGCAAAAAACAAAAAGAGAGTATGTAAGTTTTACTTACATACTCTCTTTACTTATTTAACTTAAATCAAAATGCGAAAGCAAGAATGCCATAAGCTTGTAATAATGAAGATTATATTCATCCCATACAATTCCTTTATTAACTGCTTCCAACGACAAAATACAATCTACGCCATTCTTATCTTTAAACCTAATCTGGATAAAAGACAGAACACCCTGCTTACTAAGCTTCTCACAAACCGAATGCGACTTACTCTCTAACAATTCAATGTTGTTAACAATAAGTATGTCATCTTTATATTCCTTGACATATGCTTTGTCCATCAAATAGCTCTCGGTCTCAGCAAATACATCATCCGAAGGCACTTTATCACCGGCAGTCATTACTGCCTTATACGGTGTTCCCGAATAAACTATAATTCGCTCATATGAAGAATTCTCAACAAGGTCATCCAAAACCTTCTCTGCAGTATAATCCTTCGCTATGCATACCCTTTCCATCAGCATACAGAGCACTTCACCGATAGAACCTAAACCACGACTGTTAATACGCTTACCTGTCTTCTTAAAGCTCTTAATCTCTTCAAGAGTACCATGTTTAGCCTTATCATAAATTATATATCTGTTACGTCCCTTTTCCTTGGCTCTGTATAGTGCAAAATCCGCAAGCGTAAAAATATCTTCGTAATTATCGGCGTCTTTCGGATATGCCGCACAACCCACCGATATCGTTACCGCAGGTTTATTCTGATCATTAACAGGATACATTGTCGGTACACTACTCTTAATACCTCTTAAAAGTTCACGGCAATATTCCATGTCATAAACATCATAGAATAATATAAAAAATTCGTCACCGCCGAATCGACCCACAAGCCCATGATCTCCGACTTCTCTTTCGATAAGCGTTGCAACATTCTTGATAATCTCATCTCCGACCATATGTCCGAAAGTATCATTAACCTTCTTAAAATGATCTATATCAATAATTGCAAGCGTTACGCCCTCTCGCTTCTCTACGTCAATTGCTCTGGTAGCGGCATTAACTATCTCTCCCTTAGTTAAAAGACCTGTAAAACTGTCCCTTTCCAACCTATGCTTAGGAGAAAAATCACCCTTCATTCCCTGATGTACATAGCCGACTATAGAAATAAGTTCTCCGCCTTCGTATATGGAAGTGGCCCTGATATTAGTAAACTTTATATGTGAACCCGTCTCAAATATCGCGCCCTGGAGACGAAGCTCAAACTCTCTTTCGCCCTTCTTGGCCGCTGCAATGAACTTATCTACTGATTCTTGTTCATTATCTCCGGCATTCTTCTTTAAAGCATCAACTACTTCACTAAATTTATATATCTTCCTCCACTGATTAGTAAGAGTTGTCTCATATACAATAATCCTATCCCACTTAACCTCATATACAAACAAAAAGTCTCCATATAAATCAAGCAGTCGATTCTTAACATTAAGTTCCTGCGAAAACTTAATGTTTGATTTAAACATATCTGCAATATTGGCAACTTCAATCTCAAGACGTTCCGACTTCTCATACTGATTAACTCTTGCACACCAAAGACTTACATTGCCTTCTTCATCTATCATATGTATTACGAAAAACTCAGAATCCATCTTCTCCGCATGTTCATAAAAAACGGCCTTATCCTCATCACAAACAAGCCTGTCAAAGGCATGGTATAATCTCTTCCCGAGAAAAGCATAAAAGCCTGTATCTGCAGATATAATGTCATACGTTTCCGGTCTTACAATAACTTTATGTACTTTTAAGGTCTCCATACTGTCACACCCTTTTACACATAATTGCCTTATTAACTAAGTATATAGTCCTATCTATTATATTATAATATAACACTTTTTTGTTACCGTCAAGATTGCGGAGACACAAAAAGAGCCCTCTTGAAAAAAACGGGCTCTTTCTTTTATTATTTACCTTTTTTTGCTATTCTCATTACCATAAAACTGTTAGCGGGAAGTTTTATATTTCCGTCAAAAGAAATATTTTCTTCCTTAACAGTAATTTTCTTCGGGAAGTCAATGCTGTTATAATCTTCCGGTTGTCCCGCAAGCTGCATAACTTTCATGGTATCTGCCAAATCAAACTGTTTGGGGATAAGCTCCAACTCCTGTGCATACTCTGCACGATTTACAACCTTAACAATAAACTCCTCCGTATGCTCATCAAAACTTATATTTGTATATAACTGATAATTTCTTAACTCCTTCTCCTGCCCGCTCATCGGCACAGTCACTGTTCCGAGATTCTCTCCGAAAAGCTTCTGAACATAGTAGCTCGGCGTTCCGTACGCACAAGTCTCATCAAACCAAATCATGTCAGGTGACCACTGCGCATAACCTACTCTTGCAAAAAGCGGTGCATAGGAAGCGAGTACAACCACGTCCGCGTTACGTTCCACACCCGTCATAAATGCTGCCTCAGAAAGTGCTCCGCCAAGAGTATTGGCATTCGGCATATTCATTCCGCTTGTCGGATGTGCCGCATATTCTCCTGAAAATACTTTAACATCACGCGGATATTCATCATAAAAATCTGTGTGCTCATAGAACCAATCCGGTTTAACATAGTAGTGCTCATCTACCGCATAACAGAAATTTTCCTTCTGCGGCACCTTTTCCTTATAAAAATCCCATGCCATTTTATAACGCTCCGAGGTAATATCGGGCCCTGCCGAACCAATCAGGCGAATCTCGGGATAACGCTCATGAATTGCCGTCTCAAATGCCTCATATCTTGCAAAGAAATCCACTTCTTTGGTCTGCCACTGTTCATTACCGATACCGAGCATCGTGAGGTTAAAACTTTCAGGATGACCCATATTCGCACGAAGCTTTCCCCAGTAGGTATCGACCGAACCGTTAGCAAATTCTATCAAATCAAGTGCGTCCTGCACATATTCCTCAAATTCCGGTGTTCCTATCTCCACAAGTTCATATGACTGATATTGGCATGCAAGACCTACATTGAGCACGGGAATTGCCTTTGCACCAATCATCTCACAAAGAAGGAAATACTCATAAAAACCAAGTCCGAGCGTCTGGTTATAATGAGAATACTCTGTACGCCAATCATCCTCAGCGCGTGTTCCGTGTACTGCCCAGCGGTTAAAATTCGCCTTTCGGCTCTCAGGTCTTCCGACACTTTCCTTCCAACGGTAGCGATTATCAAGCGTGTTTCCCTCAATAATACATCCGCCCGGGAATCTTAAGAATCCCGGCTTTAAGCCTTTAAGAAGCTCAAACAAATCTTTTCTGAAAACTCCTGCGACAGCATCATCGGGCATCATCGAAATAAAGTCAAATTCAACAATTCCAGGTTGATTGAGAGTAATTGTAAATTTACCGCCTTTGATATTTTCTGCGGCTGTAAGCACAACTTCATAACGGTTCCACTTCTGCCATGCCTTCTCCGGTGCATGAATACATGCCACCTCTGCCTTGGCGCACTCTTTACCATCTTTTATTACCGATACTGTGATGTCACCTTTATATGAGACCATTCTCGCATAAAAGCTTACTTTATATGATTTACCTTCTTCAAGTGTAACGCCGTCATATGCCTTATTCCAAAAACCTGCGCCCTCTTTCTTTGCGGTAAATCTGAAATAATGCGGATTATTCCTGTCTACGGGACTACCCATTACATATTCCATACGACTGTCATTCTCATCTGTCGAATACCAACCGTAACCCGGGTCATGCTGAACATAATAATCTCCCACCGTACCCCTGCAGTCAAGAAATTCAAATGACCGATTCTCAAGCATCTCCGCATACAGACCACCGTCCGCCGCATAATTGATATCCTCAAAGAAGAGTCCTATCATGTCTTCCTGAATTTTGACACCTTTTTTGTCTGAAATATGTAACTTGAGCATTATAACTTCTCCTTTTCAACAGCTTAAGGTTGTCGCAAATGTAGACTTTAGGGACACTACAGCCCGCCTACAGCTTCTGCGACAACCTCTGTAATTAATTATTCTTTTTCTTAAATATACTGCAAAATACCATAAGTGCAGCAAAAAGCACACCTGCAACCGGCCAAATAATCCAGCTCTTATCCCAGCCGTTTGTATAAAAACTGTACCCAAGGAAAATCGCAGTTACAAGCAACCAATATACAGAAGCAATCTTGCCTGTAAGAGTATCTCTTTTCTTCGCCTTTGAGTAGTCTCCCTCCTGTAAAAGCTTCTGGAAGCTTGCCCACGGAATTCCTCCAAGGATAAAGAAAACAACACCTGTTGCTATCATAAAAAACATTACACAAAGCATAAATACAAGGCAAAGTTCATTTTCCGGTGTTTCATTTTCTCCGACTACAAATGCTCCGAGGAACAACGGAACAAGTGACAAAATACAAAGTGCTGCACCGATTACATTGTTTCTTGTGTAAGTGTCTTTGTACTGATTCTTACGCTCTTTTACCATGCCGGTAACGCCGTACTCTGTCTCAAATACTTCTTTTTCAAGAAACTCAAACTGTGAAACCTTAGACTCCGTAATAATAAAGATTACAACTGCTATTGCAATAAGCGTAAACATTATTACCATTCCGAGTCCGCCTGCAGCATTCTCTGACATTCCGTAACTAAACTCTGCAAGGCCACCAAAAAGCATAAGCGGAATAATTGAAAGAATACATAAGAATGTACCAAGAGCCGTAAACTTAGCGGTCTTGCATTTTGTACCAAGAAACTCATTAGCCTCTTCCATTGATACACGACGAACTGTCTTTTCCTCGTCTACCGTTTCAACATATTCATTCTCTTCGATTTCATCCTTTAATAAGTAATCCGTGCTCACTCCGAAAAGCTCACTGAGCTGCAAAATCTTATTCAAATCCGGAACCGACTGCGCGCCCTCCCACTTGGAAACGGACTGTCTTGTCACGTTCATTTTCTCTGCCAGCTCCTCCTGAGACCAGCCACATTTTTTCCTGAGTGCAATTAATTTGTCTGCAAAAATCATAACTTTTATCCTCCATATATTTCCCGCACATCACTTCTGCATTATACTATCTATTAATAAATACCTAGGCAGCTTTGCAACGATGCTTCTGCGTTGTGCTTCGTTATGCTGCAATAATACTCAATTTTTCGGTTGCGTACTACCAATTTACCCCTGTCAATTTGTCAACTGCGGGTTGCAAATGGCGCAAATACAGGGTTTTTTATAAAATTCCATTTCTTCGCTCCATAATGGTTGTTGATTGCCAATTACCAAACCGGTCTTTCGCAATATTTTCGCGGTACCCGACTACTCTGAAACCACACTTCTTATGTAGCTCTATGCTGGCAGTATTTACAGAGAAAATAGCGGAATATAATGTCCAGTACCCAAACTTCTCTGTTTCTTCACATAAATGAGTTAATAAAGCAGTCCCTATTCCTTTATGTAAGTGATTAATATCAACATAAACACTAACCTCAACAACACCTCTGTAATGAGGTCGCGCAGAAGTCGGCGCTATCGTCGCATATCCCACAACTTGTCCGTCAAGTTCACACACAAAACGACATTCCTTGATATGCGTAGCATCCCACTGCTCATATGTCGGACACACAGACACAAAAGTAGCTGTCCCTTTTTCAAGGCTCTGCTTATAAATACGCGCCATACTATCCCAGTCGGATTCTTGCATTTCTCTAATTGTTTTGTTAAGTTCCATTGTTCCTTCCTTTACCATTCCAAAGTTTAACTACTCCATCATCTCAATTGTAACTCTGTTCCACCTGTATTTCTCTAAATCAACTCTTCCGTCCACAAACTCAACCCCCTCTGCTTCCAGAAGTTGAATCTGACGGTTTTCTCCTCCGAAAGCAAACGCCTTGGAGACCTCACCCATACGATTTACAACCCTGTGACACGGAATATTTCCGGGATCAGGATTTACATGGAGCGCATATCCCACAACCCTTGACCATCTTTTTGAGCCTGCAAGAGAGGCAACCTGACCGTAGGTGGCTACTTTGCCCTTTGGAATCTGTTTTACTACATCATATATCTTTTCAAATACCGATTTTTCCACTTTAAAATTTCCTTTTCATTAATACTCAAAATATTTAAATATAAAACTGTATCGCATATAACAAGGCCAACATAGAAACACCACATTGTGTCTCATTATTCTT
>JAZNXQ010000330.1:0-1633 GCA_045593945.1 Lachnospiraceae bacterium
TAACCGTATTTGTGAAGGCAGATTATCCGATGTAATTTTGGTACAGGTAGCATTACAGGAGAGAAGAATTGCAGAAATTGCCAATGAGATTGTTGCGCGCGGCGGTATCAAATTTGTTATGATTGCGGGTCCTTCTTCTTCAGGTAAAACTTCTTTTTCACACAGATTGTCCATTCAGCTGCAGACTCATGGTTTAAAACCACATCCGATTGCAGTGGATGACTATTTTGTGGATAGGGAAAAAACCCCAAGGGATGCCAATGGCGATTATAATTTTGAATGTCTTGAGGCAATCGATTTAGAGCAGTTTAATCAGGATATGAGCCGTTTACTTAACGGTGAGAGAGTGGAACTTCCGAAGTTTAATTTTAAGACCGGACATAGGGAATATAACGGCAATTTTAAGGAACTCGGGCCGGATGATATTCTGGTTATAGAAGGTATTCATGGACTGAATGACAAGATGTCCTATGCACTTCCTTCTGAAAGTAAGTTTAAGATTTATATATCTGCACTTACCAGTTTGAATGTTGACGGACATAACCGCATTCCGACAACGGATGGAAGATTATTGCGCAGAATGGTACGCGATGCCAGAACAAGAGGTGCTTCTGCAACAAGAACACTTCAGATGTGGCCGAGTGTAAGACGTGGAGAAGAAGAGAATATCTTCCCATATCAGGAAAGCGCAGACGTTATGTTTAATTCAGCACTTATTTATGAGCTTGCATTGTTAAAACCATATGCGGAGCCATTATTATACAGTGTGCAGCCAAGTGAACCGGAATATTATGAAGCACAGAGACTTCTTAAGTTCCTCGGATATTTTTTAAGTATTCCGGGTGACAGTATTCCGAATAATTCACTCGTTCGTGAGTTTAGTGGCGGAAGTTGTTTTAATGTTTAAGATGTAATATAATAGCAAAGATAAGTAGGCCGGATGGTCGCAGCAGACACAAGTCTGATGAGGAAAGTCCGGGCTTCATAGGGCAGGATGCCGGATAACGTCCGGTGGAGGCGACTCCAAGGCCAGTGCAACAGAAATATACCGCTGTTTCGCTTGCGAAGCAGTAAGGGTGGAAAGGCAGTGTAAGAGACTACCGCCCTGTTGGTAACAACAGGGGCACATGTAAACCCCATCCGAAGCAAGACCAAAACGAAAGCGATAAGTCTGCCCGGCTTGCTTTCAGGTAGGTCGCTTGAGACTGTTGGTAACAGCAGTCCTAGATAGATGACCATCCACGACATAACCCGGCTTATAGGCCTGCTTATTATTTGATAGAGTAAGGATATATGCAAAGTGCAGTGTGCGCAAAGCACAGGGGTGTGCTTTGCATATTTTCAATTGTGCGAAGAGTTTTTTCGTAATTTTAGTATGGAAATGTCAGTTTATTTGAAGAATGCCTACTAATTTGGATTATTTGAATTTGTAGTAGGCATTTGAGAGTGGTTGAGGGATATGATTTTTGTAGGATACCTACTAAATTGATGAAAATAATGATTTAGTAGGTAGGAGTTTGGAGGTCTGTTGGCTCATGACCTACTAAATTAAACTTTAATGCGAATTAGTAGGTATGATTTTGACTGGATTATATGATAAATGCCTACTGTTGATATGATTTTAGTATTTTAG
>JAZNXQ010000331.1:0-1696 GCA_045593945.1 Lachnospiraceae bacterium
TTTTCAGCAATCCACATATCAATCAAACCTGTCCGTTATAGTATTTTGCAATTCTTGAACCTCCGCAATGGGCATGGCATATCGCAATTGCAAGAGCGTCAGCCGTATCATCGGGTTTTGGCGGTGCAGGAAGCGACAAAAGCAGAGTAACCATTGTAATCACCTGTTTTTTATCCGCTCTTCCGTAACCAACAACCGATTGTTTAACCTGCAAAGGTGTGTATTCATTAATATCAAGCTTATGATGCTCCGCGCACAAAAGGATCACTCCGCGAGCTTCGGCAACCCTGATACCCGTAGTAATATTCGTATTGAAGAAAAGCTCCTCGATTGCTACTGCTTCCGGATGATATTTTTCGATTATCTCCGACAGATCCTTATAGATCTTATCAAGCCTTTTTTCGACCGTAAGCTTTGTCGGAGTCTGTATCGAACCGTAAGCAACGGGTACATGTTTAAAGCCGTTTGTCTCAATAACCCCCCATCCTATTGTTGCAAGTCCGGGGTCAATTCCTAAAATTCTCATATATATCCCTACTACTCAAAAATTAACCATTATAGATTATACCACAATTCCGTTAGAATGTCAAATAGGATTATGAATATTTTTATTTATTATTTGTATCTTTTATTTGTTTCTTTAAAAAAATCTCACAAACTTGTTTACTTATTTCTTTTTTTATGTTATAATTAACATTAACAATGTTTAACGGAGAATTACTATGTTCAGCTTTCGTAAGGCAAAATCAAATATAAACGACACCCCCGCTCTTGCACAAACAAAACGTAAGGGCTTATTTGGAATTGATAAAAAATATTCCTATCTCGCTTACTGCTTTGGCATTCCCGCGATCTTGTATTTTCTTATATATCTCTCGATGGGGCTTCATCCATTCGGCAACGGATCGGTGCTTGTTCTTGACCTCAACGGACAGTACGTGTATTTCTACGAGGCTCTCAGGAATGCGGTGGTAGGCGATACTTCTCTGCTTTATTCCTTCGCAAGACAGCTTGGAGGCGAGTTCCTCGGAATATATGCGTATTACGTTGCAAGCCCGTTCTCTTATATAGTTTGTCTTTTCCCTCAGGACAGAATGCTCGAAGCGCTTCTCTGCATCTTCCTCATTAAAGCGGGGATTTCGGGTCTCACAATGGGATATTATCTCCACAAAACTGCCGAGAGATTGAACAAGACCAATGTCATTATCTGTTCGGTTTTATATTCAATGTGCTCTTATGCTGTTGTACAGCAGCATAACTCAATGTGGATCGACGCACTTATGTGGCTGCCTCTTCTCACTCTCGGCATTGAGGAGCTGATCAAGAACGGAAAGTACAAGCTCTTTGTTTCGATGCTTGCATTGACACTTATGAGTAACTTCTACATCGGTTATATGGCTTGTATTTACACCGCAGCTTATTTCTTTTACTACTACTTTGCCAACAACGAAGGCGACCGCAACAATCCCAACTGCGAAAAGAATCACTTTCTCAAGTCTTTCTTGAGGATCGGAGTATTCTCGGTTCTTGCCATCGGAATTTCTATGGTTATCGTTGCCTCGGCGTATTACTCGCTCCAGTTTGGTAAGAACGAGTTCTCAAATCCGAATTTTTCGTTCTCGGTACGTTTTGACATAATTGATTTTCTGACAAAATTCTTCCCCGGTTCCTACGATACCGTAAGACCCGAAGGTCT
>JAZNXQ010000332.1:0-1910 GCA_045593945.1 Lachnospiraceae bacterium
AATAGTAGAGTAGTTTTCTTTGCTATATAGGAGGACTTAATGGATAAAAAGGGAAAGAATAAAACGCCCCGTAATACGCAATTTATAATTATTGCTATAGTGGCAGGCCTTGTTATGTTGCTTGCGATAAGTATATTTAATAAGTGGCTTAACAATGCGACGACGAAGGAGATTTCGTATAACCAATTTATTGAGAAGTTGGAAGCGGGCGAAATTGGTGTTGTATATAAGCAGTCAGACAGGCTTGTAGTTAAGCCAAAGAAGCAGATAAGTACACTTTTTGAACTTGTATATTATACAGGTATCATGGAGGATGAGACGGCACTTCAGACCCGTCTTGAGGCGGCTAATGAAGCACATGGTGTGCAGTATGGTGCAGAAATACCGGATTCAAGTTCGGTACTGCTTGATTTTCTGCTTGTATGGGTGCTTCCTCTTGTGCTCTTTTATCTTGTGCTTGGATTTTTCATGAAACGTTCGTCTAAGGGCGGCGGAATTATGGGCGTGGGTAAGTCTAATGCCAAGATGTATGGACAGAAGGAGACTGGTGTTACATTTAAGGATGTGGCAGGTCAGGACGAAGCTAAGGAATCCATGACGGAAATAGTTGATTTCCTTCATAATCCCGGTAAATATGCCAAGATTGGTGCTAAGCTTCCGAAAGGTGCGCTGCTTGTCGGACCGCCCGGAACAGGTAAGACTTTGCTTGCCAAGGCTGTAGCAGGTGAAGCGAAGGTTCCGTTTTTCTCACTTTCAGGTTCGGACTTTGTAGAGATGTTTGTTGGTGTAGGTGCATCGCGTGTAAGAGATTTGTTTAAAAATGCACAGGCATCGGCTCCGTGTATTATTTTCATTGATGAGATTGATGCCATCGGTAAGTCAAGAGACTCGCGTTACGGTGGCGGTAATGACGAACGTGAGCAGACGCTTAACCAGTTGCTTGCGGAGATGGATGGTTTTGATACTTCTAAGGGTATTTTTATTCTGGCGGCGACGAACAGACCGGATGTGCTTGATAAAGCGCTTCTCCGTCCGGGACGTTTCGACAGAAGAATTATTGTTGATAAGCCTGATTTAAAGGGACGTATAGAGACTCTTAAGGTACATTCAAAGGATGTGCTTATGGATGACACGGTAGATTTGGAGGAAATTGCACTTGCAACTTCAGGTGCGGTGGGCTCTGATCTTGCCAATATGATTAATGAAGCTGCTATTCTTGCCGTAAAACAAGGCAGAAATGTAGTGTCGCAAGCAGATTTGTTTGAGTCTGTTGAGGTTGTAATCGCCGGTAAAGAGAAGAAAGACAGAATTCTCGGTAAAGAAGAGAAGAAGACTGTTGCTTACCATGAGGTTGGTCATGCACTTGTTACTGCACTTCAAAAAGATGCAGAGCCTGTCCAAAAAATAACGATTGTTCCGCGTACGATGGGGTCACTCGGTTATGTAATGCAGGTGCCTGAAGAAGAGAAGTATCTTATGACCAAGGATGAGCTTATGGCACGCCTTGTTACGCTTCTTGGAGGCCGTGCGGCAGAAGAGACTGTATTTTCGACCGTAACTACGGGCGCAGCCAATGATATCGAGAAAGCGACGCAGCTTGCAAGAGCCATGATTACACAGTACGGTATGTCTGAAAAATTCGGACTTATGGGACTTGAGAGTATTGAAAACCGTTATCTTGACGGTCGTGCGGTTATGAACTGTGGCGAGGCGACTGCAGCAGAGATAGACAAGGAAGTTATGGCACTTCTTAAGGAATGCCACGAGAAAGCTAAGACACTTCTTTCCGAGAACAGAGAGGTTCTTGATAAAATCGCAGAATTCCTTATTGAGAAAGAGACAATTACAGGTAAGGAATTTATGAAGATATTCCGTGAGGTTAAGGGAATTGCGGAGCCGGAAGAAGAGAC
>JAZNXQ010000333.1:0-5551 GCA_045593945.1 Lachnospiraceae bacterium
TAATTATAATAGAAGAAAGAGATTCTATGGAAAGGATGACGGATATGAAAAAGATAGAAGGCGGCGTTACTGCTGCAAAAGGATTTCTTGCTACAGGCGTGTATGCGGGAATTAAGAAGAATAAGAAAAAAGATATGGCGATGGTTTTTTCTACCGCACCTTGTAAGGCAGCGGGAACATTTCCGTCAAATGTTGTAAAGGCAGCGCCTGTTAAGTGGGACAGCAAGGTTGTTACGGAGTCTGAATTTGTTCAGGCGGTTGTTATAAATAGTGGTGTTGCCAATGCATGTACGGGCGAAGAAGGCTACGGCTACTGCCTTGAGACTGCTAATGCGGCAAGCGAGTGCCTCGGAATTCCGGCAGACGCAGTGCTTCTTGCATCCACGGGTGTTATCGGCAAGCAGCTTCCGATGGATACGATTAAAGCAGGTATTCCTTTATTAAAGGCGACCTTAAGCGGAAGCCTTGATGCGGGAACACTTGCGGCAGAGGCAATTATGACTACGGATACGGTATCCAAGCAGGTTGCTTATGAATTTGAAGTTGGCGGTAAGACTGCTGTTATCGGCGGTATGTGCAAGGGTTCAGGTATGATTCATCCGAACATGGCTACGATGCTTTGCTTCGTAACTACTGACGTTGCAATAAGCAAAGAGCTTCTTACAAAGGCGCTTAAGGCTGATGTAAATGATACATTTAATATGATTTCTGTTGACGGCGATACTTCAACCAATGACAGCGTGCTCCTTATGGCTAACGGTCTTGCAGAGAATGCTGAGATTACAGAAGAGAATGCAGATTACGAAGAGTTCTGCAAGGCACTCAATGCAGTTATGACAGCTCTTAGTAAGAAGATTGCAGGTGACGGCGAAGGCGCAACGGCACTTTTCGAGGTTAAAGTTCTTAATGCAGACACCAAGGAAAATGCAAGAATCTTAAGTAAATCGGTAGTAACATCAAGTCTTACCAAGGCGGCGATTTTCGGACATGATGCCAACTGGGGAAGAATTCTTTGTGCACTAGGATATTCAGGTGTGTCTTTTGACCCTGAGAAGGTTGACTTATATTTTGAAAGCGCAGCAGGTAAGCTTAAGATAGTTGAGAACGGTACTTCAACAGGCTACAGCGAGGAAGAAGCAACCAAAATATTGTCAGAATCCGAGGTTACAGCCATTGCAGATATGAAAATGGGGTACGAAAGTGCTACGGCTTGGGGTTGCGATTTGACCTACGATTATGTTAAAATAAATGCGGACTACCGCTCATAGGAGGAACTTATGGAAAAAGGAATGGAAAAGCTTTTGGAAAAAGCTCAGGTTTTGATTGAGGCATTGCGTTATATTGAGCGTTTTAACCGTAAGATTATTGTTGTAAAGTATGGCGGTAGTGCCATGGTTGATGAAGAATTGAAGAAGAAAGTTATCGAGGATGTAACTTTGCTTAAGCTTGTAGGGTTTAAGCCTATTATCGTACATGGTGGCGGTAAGGAAATCAGCAAGTGGGTTAATAAGGTAGGCAAGGAAGCTCAGTTTGTTAACGGACTTCGTGTGACGGATGCAGAGACTATGGAGATTGCAGAGATGGTTCTCGGTAAGGTTAACAAGGATCTTGTTACACTTGTACAGCAGCTTGGCGTTAAGGCAGTCGGTATCAGTGGCAAGGATGGCGGACTTCTTAAGGTTGAGAAGAAGTATTCCGATGGCAAGGACATCGGTTTTGTAGGAGAGGTTACAGAGGTTAATCCCAAGGTAATCTATGATTTGCTTGAAAAGGATTTCCTTCCGGTAATCTGTCCCATCGGTATGGATGAGAATTTTTACACTTACAACATCAATGCTGATGATGCAGCTTGTGCTATTGCAAGAGCTGTTAATGCAGAGAAGCTGGCATTCCTTACGGACATTGAAGGTGTATATGCAGACCCTAACGATAAGAGTACGCTTATTTCCGAGCTTACAATCGAAGAAGCTAACAAGCTTATCGGTACAGGCAACATCGGCGGCGGTATGCTTCCGAAGCTTAACAATTGTATCGATGCAATCGAGAACGGTGTATCACGAGTACATATTCTTGACGGAAGAATTCCGCACTGTTTATTGCTCGAGATTTTTACACACAAAGGGATAGGAACAGCCATTCTTCACGATTCTGAGACCAAGTTTTATACAGGAGCCTAGAATAAGGAGAAGTTTTTTATGAAAAACGTGCGAAGAAGGTTTTTGCAGAGAGTTGCGGCGGCATTACTTGCAGTAGTTATGCTTACGGGCTGTGGCACACAGGCAACAACCGATCCGACGGGGGACGAGCAGGGGAGCACAGTAACAACTACAACAACACCGGAACCGACAACTGATTACATGGGGGCTATCAAGGAAGCGGATACGATTAATCTTTGGTATACCAATGATGAGATTACGCCTTACCTTAAGACATGTGCATTGATGTTTTCGGCAAGTAATGATATTAAGGTTAATGTTGAGTTGGTTTCATCCATCGATTATCTTGAAACGATGAGTCAGGAGACTTTAAAGGGTAATGTGGCGGATGTTTATATTCTTAATACGGAGATGCTTGAAAAGGCATATCTTGCCGGGCTTGCAGAGGAGAATAAAGATACACTTTATAATTCCTATGTGTATCCTGACATAGCGCTTTCTGCTTCAACATATAAGGGCAAGCTGCTTGGATATCCGTTGTATTATGATACCTCGTTTTTCTTATATAACAAAGATTATGTAAGTGCACCGGCATCTTTTAAAGATATTATTGATTTTTCCAATAATTATGAAGGTGATGAGTATCCGGGAATAGAGACGATTGTACAGTGGGACGTACTTGATTTATTTTTTAGCTATGCCTTTGTAGGAGAGTATCTGAATCTTGGTGGAACAAACGGCGATGATATATCTGTTGTAGATATTGCCAATGACAATACAATAGAAGCGTTGACCTTTTTTAAAGAGCTTAACCAGGCACTTTATTTCGATGCAGATGACAGTAATTATGAAGATGTTCTTAAAAAGTTCCTTGACGGCAAGATTCTTTACACGATGGGTGATACGGAGCATCTTGCTGCGATTATAACTTCCGGCATTAATTACGGAATATGTACAATTCCCGCACTTAACAGCGAACTCGATACCAAGGCTGTTTCGATAAATTATACGGTTGTTGTAAGTCCGTACTCAGGTAATAAAGAGATGGCACAGAAGTTTGCCAAGGCGCTTACTTATGAATATGCGGAAGATTTTTATGCATCCGTAAAGAAGTTACCGGCACGTAAACTCTCGACATATCCTAATGAAGAGTGGAGGCATATTGCAGAGCAGTATGAAGATACGGCTGTTTTACCTAAACTTATGGCTACCACTAATTATTGGATGGAGCTTGAGGTTATGATGAATGGTATCTGGAAGGAAGATATTGACGGAGAGGATATTGAAGTTGATTCAACACTTCCGGAAGAAGAACAGGAAGCATTAAGTCGAAAACTCATACGCGAGAGAATCAAGAGTTTTGTTGCTATGGAGATAACAGAACTTGATTTGCAGATGAAATTACAGATTGATTAAAATATACAGACGCAGCTTTTATTACGGTAAGGGTTGCGTCTTTTTACAAATAAAAGTTTACTCAAAATATCAAAAACATAATCGTTTTGTTTGTTACAATACAATTACGATATCGTAAAAGGAGTTGATTTGTGTGAAGAATATTGATTTGCTTGTCAGTAGTTTAGATTATATAGAAGCACATCTTAATGAAGATATGAAGACAGCGGATATAGCAGAAGCATGTCATTGCTCTAAATCGACTCTTGAAAAATTGTTCCACAATGTAAACAAAATTTCAGTACATGGGTATATTATCCGCAGAAGAATGATGCTTGCAGGTAGACGTATAGCTACAGAGCCCGATGAGTCAATTCTTAAGATTGCCGTGGAATACGGATATGGTTCACATGAAGCCTTTACGCGCGCATTTAAGGATGTGTGGAACTGTAATCCTTCGGAGTTTCGCGGAAAGAAGTTTATGGAATTATACCCCAGAACCAAGCCGATAATTAAAGAAGGAGACGATTATGTTATGAGAAGAAAACAGGTTGATATAAGTGAATTATACGATTTATTTAAAGAGAGAAAAGATTGTTATTTTGTTTGTTGTGATATTAAGAGTCTTGTACCGATAAATGAAATTTCATATAAGGCGGGAGATTTAGCAATTCTTGAGACAATGAACAGAATGATTAATGCCGCAGGCGAGGATGACATGGTATTTCGAATCGGCGGCGACGAGTTCTGTATGCTTACAGACAGCGATTCTTATGAATATGCAGCGAATATCGTTGCGAAGATTCTCAGTTATAACGGGGAGCCGATAAAGTATGAGGGAAGAGATATTCCTCTTAGCCTATATGCGGTTGCTACGAAGTTTTCAGGGGAGTATCTTAAGTATGATAAATTGTTTTATGAGTTGCATGATGCAATAAAAGAAAGTAAGGTATAGAATAATAAAAAACTCTCGGGGTCATTAATTCCGAGAGTTTTTTTAGATAAAAACTTGTTTGTAAAGTGCTTTACAAATAAGATTATTGACAGTTCGAATCTTAAGTGTAAGCAGTTTGGTGTGGACAGGGATTGGATGCTTTATTGGATTATTTTTCTATGAAGTTTATGCCGTTTTCCTTGGCAAAGACTTCTGCAGCGCTTCCTGCGGTTCCGTAAATTGTTTTTATGTACTTGGTATCAAGTGAGCTGGGATCTATTGAAGTAACGCTCGCAGGAATCTCAATGTCTGTCAATCTGATACACCGTCTGAAAGCGTTGCGAACAAGACTTTGTGTACCGTTGGGTATATTTACAGTGCTTAATTTAGAGCAAAATGCAAAAGCTCCGTCATCTATAGTTTCCAAACCTTCAGGAAGTGAAATATCAGTTAAGTTTGCACAATAACTAAACGAACTTGGGCCGATATGTTTAATACCTTTTTCAAATGTAACGGATTCGAGGGCTGTGCAGGCGTAAAATGCACGTATTCCTGTCTGGTATATGTGGCCGGGAATGGTTACGGTACGAAGATTTTTACAATACGAAAATGAATATCCATCGATGAAGGACATACTTTCCGGGAATATTACTTCGGTTAAGTTATCAAAGCCGTAAAAGGTATAGGCACCGATGCCGGTTATACCTTCTTCGAAAATTACGGTATGAATCTCGTCTGCATACTGATACCAGGGAGAATCAGGTTTGACGAAAGAATCATCAATATAAAATTCGCCAAAGCTTGGTACACTGCCTTCGCCACTTATGGTAAGTGTATTATCTGCGAGTTTCCATGTTATATCAGTGCCTTCAATAGTTCCGCCTGTGTTCGTGGGAGTAGTCGGCTTTGCCGGTTCCTGCGTGTTAATATCTATAAAAGTAATTCCATGCTCCTTAGCAAAAGCTTCTGCCGCACTTCCTTTAGTTCCGCGGATTGTCTTAAGATAGGTATTTTCGCTAAAAGCCTCGGGGCTTATGGAAGTAACGCTTGCCGGGATGGTTATACT